>NZ_JBEZLA010000003.1:0-229225 GCF_040651925.1 Streptomyces sp. NPDC048349
GGCGCGATCTGGCTGCTGCGTGGCCCCGAGGCGCTCTGGCTCCCGATTCTCCTGGCCGTGTTCGTCGCGGGCGCGGCCGTACCGCACGGCACCGAAGCGGAGTTCGTCGCCCGCACCGCCGTCGCGCTGGCCGCGGTCGGGGTCGCGGTGCTCGGCCAGATCACCTGGGATCGCCACACCCTGCACGACCGCGGCCGCGAGGAGACGGCGGTGGTCGTGGAACGCACCCTGCTGGAGGACGGCTCCGGCCACTCCCCGTCCCTGCGCCTGCGCACGGAGGCCGGCCGCGACCTCCCCGGCCCCCTCGCGATGGACCTGCCGGTCGGTGCGCGTCTGGCGGTGACCGCGGACCCCGAGGGCCCGGCCTGGTCGCTCGGCAAGCGCCCGCCCGCACCGCGGGGGGAGGCCGCGGCCGCCGGCGCCCTCCTCCTGCTCCAGACGGCTGCCCTCACCCGCCTCTCCCTGCGCCGCTCCCACCGCTGACAGCGCGGCAGGCGGGCTACTTGATGGTGTAGGAGCAGCCCTTGGTGCTCGTGACGCCGTCGCTCTCCGCGACCTTCTTGCCGTCGACCTTGATGACGCAAGGGGCCTGCTGGAGCGTGCCGCCGGGGCCCGTGACCGTGCCCGGGACCACCGACACCAGGTAGCCCACCTTCTGCTCCGCGGCGGTGAGTTCGACGGTGCCGGTCTTCGTCCACGGCAGGGTCTGCTGCTCGAAGCCGCTGTCCACGCCGCTGTACATCACGGCCGTCCTGCCCGTGCCGCCGACCTCCAGGGGCACTTCGTGGGTCGCGCCGACGGTCTTGGCCGCCGGAGCCGACGGGGCCGGGCTCTGGGAGGCCGCGGGCTTGCCGGCCTCCGCGGGAGCCTTCGGGGTCCCGCTCCCGCAGCCGGTGAGCAGCGCCGCCGCCGCGGCGCACAGCGCCGTCCCGGTCATCGTCCTTCGCATGGGTCCCGTACCTCGTTCTCCGTCGTGCGTTCGATCACCGGCGATCCCATCACATTCCTTGCCTGCCACGCACGTTGGCCCCGACGCCCGCGCCGTCGTCGCGTGGAGCCGGGGGACGGGACGGCGTTCACGGCGGCCGAGCGGGAGCTGCTGCTGCCCCTGTTCCCGGCCGGAACGGTCCAGGAGCCCTACGGGGTCACCCTGCGCGTCGCCCGCACCGGCGCCTGAAGGACCGCCGCCCGGCACTGCGCGGGCGTGCCCCACGCGTCCCGCAGCGGGCGGGCCTTGCGCAGCCACAGCGACAGGTCGAGCTCCTGCGTGTACCCGACCGCGCCGTGCACCTGCAGGGCCGTCCGCGCCGCCGCGTACCCCGCCTCTCCCGCCGTCAGCTTCGCCGCCGCCACCTCACCCGGCGCCGTCGACAGCGCCGCCGCCCACAGCAGCGGCCGGGCGAACTCCAGGCCCAGCAGGGTGTCCGCCAGCCGGTGCTTGACCGCCTGGAAGGACCCGATCGGCGCCCCGAACTGCGTGCGCCGGCGGGCGTACTCCACGGTCCGGGCCAGCAACGCCTCACCGACGCCCAGGCACTGGGCCGCCGTCAGCAGCCGCGCCCAGCGGGCGGCCGTGCGGGCCGCCGCCGTCACGGCCGGGCCCGCCGCGAGGAGCTCCCCGCCCGCCGGGACGGCCCGGAGCCTGCGGGCCGGGTCCAGCGAGGCCAGCGCCGGTCCGTGCGCCGCGTCCTGCGACAGGCACAGGTCGCCCGCCGCCGACACGGTGAAGCAGTACGTCGCCGCGTCCGCGTCCAGGGCGTACGGACTGCCGCCCGGCAGCGTCAGCGTGGCCGAGGCCCCGCCCGCCGCCAGCCCCGGCAGGAACCGCTTCGCCAGCCCCTCGTCCCCCAGCTCCGCGAACAGCACGGATGCGGCGGCCGTCTCCACCACCGGCCCCGGCACCCCCGCCCGGCCCAGCTCCACGAAGCCCAGGGACAGCTCCACCGGCAGCAGCCCGGCACCGTCGCAGTCCTCCGGCACCGCCAGCGCGAACAGGCCCGTACCGGCCAGGCGCGACCACAGCACCCGCCCCGGCCCGTGCTCGCCGTCCGCCCAGGCCCGTACGACGCCCGGCACCTGCGCCGCGCCCAGCAGCGAGCGCAGCGTGCGCGCGAAGTCCGACTGCTCGTCGGTCGGCAGGAAGCGCATCAGCGGCGGCCCTTCGGAAGGCCGAGCAGCCGCTCGGCGATGATGTCGCGCTGGATCTCGTTCGTGCCCGCGTAGATCGGCCCGGCCAGCGAGAAGACCCACGGCTCGGCCCACGCGCCCTGCGCGAGCTCCGCGTCCGCACCCAGCAGGTCCAGCGCCGTCTCGTGCAGGTCGATGTCGTACTGCGACCAGAACACCTTGTTCAGGCTGGATTCGGCGCCGATGGACCCGCCCCCCGCGAAGCGCGAGGCGCCGGCCCATGTGAACAGCTCGTAGGCGCGCGCCCCGACCACCGCGTCCGCCACCCGGTCCCGCAGCGCGGTGTCGGCCGGGTCCCCGGCCGCCTCCCACAGCGCGACCAGGCGGTCCGCCGCCGCCAGGAACCGGCCCGGGGAGCGCAGCGTCAGCCCCCGCTCGTTGCCCGTCGTCGCCATCGCGATCCGCCAGCCCTGCCCCGGCTCCCCGATCACGTCCGCGTCCGGTACGAACACCTCGTCCAGGAAGAGCTCCGCGAAGGCGGGCTTGCCGTCCAGGCGGCCGACGGGCCGCACCGTCACCCCCGGCGCCCGCAGGTCGAACATCAGATACGTCAGCCCCTGGTGCGGCTTCGGCGCGTCCGGGTCCGTGCGGAAGATGCCGAAGGCCCGGTCCGCGAACGCCGCCCGCGAGGACCAGGTCTTCTGCCCGGACAGCAGCCAGCCGCCGTCGGTGCGCACCGCCCGGGAGGTGAGCGAGGCCAGGTCGGAGCCCGCCTCCGGCTCCGACCAGGCCTGCGCCCAGACCACCTCGCCGCTCGCCATGGGCGGCAGCACCCGCGCCCGCTGCTCCTCGTCCGCGTGCTCGAAGAGGGTGGGGGCGAGGAGGCTGATGCCGTTCTGCGAGACCCGGCCGGGCGCGCCCGCCGCCCAGTACTCCTCCTCGAACACCAGCCACCGGACGATGTCCGCGCCGCGGCCCCCGTACTCCTCGGGCCAGGACACCGCCGACCAGCGGTCCGCGTGCAGCACCCGCTCCCACTCCCGGTGCGCGGCGAAGCCCTCGGCCGTCTCCAGGGAGGGCAGGGGGGAGGCGGGAACGTGGTCGGCCAGCCAGGCGCGGGCCTCGGCCCGGAAGGCCGCCACCTCCGCCGTCTCCGTGAGGTCCATCGGGGGGCCCGCCTCCTCCAACGCTTCCCTAACAATTGTTTGGTAGGTTAACGTACGGCCATGAGCAGCGTCGAGGAGTTCGCATGAACGACCCCCGGTACACCGCCGGCCACCACCTGCTGCAAGACCGCACCGCCCTCATCACCGCCGCCGCCGGCGCCGGGATCGGCGGCGCCACCGCCCGCCGCTTCCTGGAGGAGGGCGCCCGCATCGTCATCGGCGACGCCCACGCCCGACGCCTCAAGGAGACCGAGGACTCCCTCGCCGCCGAGTTCGGCGCCGACCGCGTCACCTCCCTGCCCTGCGACGTCACCGACGAGGAACAGGTACGCGCCCTGTTCGCGCACGCCGAGCAGACCCACGGCGGCCTCGACATCGTCGTCAACAACGCCGGCCTCGGCGGCACCGCCGACCTCGTCGACATGACCGACGCCCAGTGGTCCCGCGTCCTCGACGTGACCCTGAACGGCACCTTCCGCTGCACCCGCGCCGCCCTGCGCGCGCTGAAGGCCTCCGGGCGGGGCGGAGTCGTCGTCAACAACGCCTCCGTCATCGGCTGGCGCGCCCAGACCGGCCAGGCCCACTACGCCGCCGCCAAGGCCGGCGTGATGGCCCTGACCCGCTGCGCGGCACTGGAGGCCGCCGCGTTCGGCGTACGGGTCAACGCCGTCGCACCGAGCCTGGCCATGCACCCGCACCTGGTGAAGGTGACCAGCGAGGAGCTGCTCGCCGAACTCACCGCCCGCGAGGCCTTCGGCCGCCACGCCGAACCCTGGGAGGTCGCCAACGTCATCGTCTTCCTGGCCAGCGGCTACTCGTCGTACATGACGGGCGAGACCGTGTCGGTCAGCAGCCAGCGCGCCTAGCACCACAATGGGCACGTGCCTACGAACAAGTCGACGAAGCAGCCGGCGGCCGACCCCGCCCCGAAGAAGAAGCCGCAGGTGACGCCCTCGCCCGAGCGGCGCCGCGAGCTCCTCGACACGGCGGCCGAGGTGTTCGCCGCCCAGGGCTACAACGCCACCACCGTCCGCAAGATCGCCGACGCCGCCGGGATGCTCGCCGGCAGCCTCTACTACCACTTCGATTCCAAGGAATCGATGCTCGACGAGATCCTCTCGGCCTTCCTGACCGAACTCTGGGAGGGCTACGACACCGTGCTCGCCGCCGGCCTCGGCCCCCGGGAGACCATCGAGGCCCTCGTCACCGAGTCCTTCCGGGAGATCGACCGGCACCGCGCCGCCGTCGCGATCTACCAGAAGGAGTCCCGCACCCTCAGCGCGCAGCCCCGCTTCCACTACCTCTCCGACTCGCAGCAGAAGTTCGAGAAGGCCTGGCTGGGCACGCTGGAGCGGGGAGTCGCCGCACAGGTCTTCCGCGCCGACCTCGACATCCGCCTCACCTATCGCTTCGTGCGCGACACGGTGTGGGTGGCGGCCTCCTGGTACCGGCCGGGCGGCCAGCACAGCCCCGAGGAGATCGCCCGGCAGTACCTGTCGATGGTGCTGGACGGGATCGCCGTACGCCCCTGAACCCGTCAAGGAGTCCCCATGCCCGAGGCCTACATAGTCGAAGCCGTACGCACCCCCGTGGGGCGCAGGGGCGGCGGCCTGTCCCAGGTCCACCCCGCCGACCTGGGCGCGCACGTCCTCAAGGCGCTCGTCGAACGGTCCGCGGTGGACCCGGCCGCCGTGGAGGACGTGGTGTTCGGCTGCCTCGACACGGTGGGGCCGCAGGCCGGGGACATCGCCCGCACGGCGTGGCTCGCGGCCGGACTGCCCGAAGAGGTGCCCGGGGTCACCGTCGACCGCCAGTGCGGGTCCTCGCAGCAGGCGGTGCACTTCGCGGCGCAGGGCGTGCTCTCCGGCACCCAGGACCTGGTGGTCGCCGGCGGCACCCAGAACATGTCGATGATCCCGATCGCCTTCGCCTCCCGGCAGGCCGCCGAACCGCTCGGCTTCACCGAGGGCCCCTACGCGGGATCGGCCGGCTGGCGGGCCCGGTACGGCGACGCCCCGGTGAACCAGTTCCACGGCGCGCAGCTGATCGCCGAGAAGTGGGGCATCACCCGGCGCGACATGGAGGAGTTCGCCCTGCGGTCCCACCAACGGGCGATCCGCGCGATCGACGAGGCCCGCTTCACCCGGGAGACCGTCGCCTACGGGCAGGTGGCCATCGACGAGGGCCCGCGCCGGGACACGACCCTGGAGAAGATGGCGGGCCTGCGGCCCGTCGTCGAGGGCGGCACGATCACCGCGGCCGTCTCCTCCCAGGTCTCCGACGGCGCGGCGGCCCTGCTGATCGCCTCCGAGCGGGCGGTGCGCGAGCACGGCCTGCGGCCGCGGGCCCGCATCCACCACCTCTCGGTCCGGGGCGAGGACCCGATCCGCATGCTGTCCGCGCCGATCCCCGCCACGGCGCACGCGCTGAAGAAGACTGGCATGTCGCCGGCCGACATCGACCTGGTGGAGATCAACGAGGCGTTCGCCCCGGTGGTCCTGGCCTGGCTGAAGGAGACCGGAGCCGACCCCGAGAAGGTCAACGTCAACGGCGGCGCGATCGCCCTGGGCCATCCGCTGGGCGCGACCGGCGTGAAGCTGATGACGACGCTGCTGCACGAACTGGAGCGCACCGGGGGCCGCTTCGGCCTCCAGACCATGTGCGAGGGCGGCGGCCAGGCCAACGTGACGATCATCGAACGGCTCTAGAGCCGGTCCGCGGGGCCCGCACCCGAGGGGACGGGCGGGCCCCCGCGGACCTCCGCGGCGCAGGTCACACCCGCTGATCGACACGGACGCACGGAGGTGTGCTAGCTTAGAGCTCGTTGCAGTTGTGGTACCCATGAACTTTATGTGCGCCTGACGGGAATGTTCCTCAGGCGCTTTTATTGTTTTTGCCGGAAACTCCGGATGGGGCCCTTGCCGCCTATTCAGGAGATTCAAAATGGCACTTGGCACCGTGAAGTGGTTCAACTCGGAAAAGGGCTTCGGCTTCATCGAGCAGGACGGTGGCGGCCCGGACGTGTTCGCCCACTACTCGAACATCGCCACCCAGGGCTTCCGTGAGCTCACCGAGGGCCAGCGCGTGTCCTTCGACGTCACCCAGGGCCAGAAGGGCCCCCAGGCGGAGAACATCATCCCCGCCTAATTCCTTCAGCATGCCGGGGTCCGCACCGAGAGGTGCGGGCCCCGGCTTGTCTGCTGTCTCGACCTTTGTTTTACCTGCCGGTTTCAGGAGGGCTTTCTCGCATGACCAGCTCCAGCTCCGCACGACCCAGCCGTCGCCCCACCCGGGGTCGAGGTGCGGCTCAGGGACGTCCGAAGGCTGGCGCGGGACGGCAGAAGTCCGCCCCCGCCCCCCGGCCCCAGGAATTCACCATGCCCGAGCCGACCGTCCCGGCCCTGCCGCCGGTCGCCGCGTTCGAGGACATGGACATGCCCGAGGCGCTGCTGAAGACCCTCGCCGCCCAGGGCGTCACCGAGCCGTTCCCGATCCAGGCCGCCACCCTGCCGAACTCCCTCGCCGGCCGCGACCTGCTCGGCCGCGGCCGCACCGGCTCCGGCAAGACGCTCGCCTTCGGACTCGCGCTCCTGGCCCGCACCGCCGGCCACCGCGCGCAGCCCAAGCAGCCCCTCGCCCTGGTCCTCGTACCGACCCGCGAGCTCGCGCAGCAGGTCACCGACGCCCTGGCCCCGTACGCCACGGCCGTCAACCTGCGCATCGCGACCGTCGTCGGCGGCATGTCGATCAACCGGCAGTCGGGCGCCCTGCGCCGCGGCGCCGAGGTGCTCGTCGCCACCCCCGGCCGTCTGAAGGACCTCATCGACCGCGGTGACGCCGACCTCTCCCAGGTCGCGGTCACCGTCCTGGACGAGGCCGACCAGATGACCGACATGGGCTTCATGCCGCAGGTCACCGCGCTGCTCAAGCAGGTGCGGCCCGAGGGCCAGACCATGCTGTTCTCCGCGACGCTGGACAAGAACATCGACAAGCTCGTCAAGATGTTCCTGCACGACCCGGTCGGCCACTCCGTCGACCCGTCGGCCGGCGCGGTCACCACCATGGAGCACCACGTCCTGTACGTCCTGGACGAGACCGACAAGAAGGCCGTGGCCACGCGCATAGCCGCACGCGACGGCCGGGTGATCATGTTCGTGGACACCAAGCGCGGTGTGGACCGCATGGTCAAGAAGCTCCTCGCGGACGGCGTCCGCGCCTCCGGTCTGCACGGCGGCCGCTCCCAGCCGCAGCGCAACCGGACCCTCGACTGGTTCAAGACCGGCGAGGTCACCGCACTGGTCGCCACCAACGTCGCGGCACGCGGCATCCACATCGACGACCTCGACCTCGTCGTCAACGTGGACCCGCCCACCGACCACAAGGACTACCTGCACCGCGGCGGCCGCACCGCCCGCGCCGGCGAGTCCGGCAGCGTGGTCACCCTGGTGCTGCCCGACCAGAAGCGGGAGATGACCCGCCTCATGTCGGACGCCGGGATCTCCCCGCGCACCGCGCAGATCAAGTCCTCCGACGAGGAGCTCGCCCGGCTGACCGGCGCCAAGGAGCCCTCCGGCATCCCGGTGATCCTCGAGGTGCCCCAGCCCACCGCGCCCAAGCCGCGCTCCGGCTCCGGCTCGGGCTCCAGCTCGCGCCGCCGCTCCGGCGCCCCGCGCACCGGCTCCGCCACGGGCGGCGCCCCGGCCACCGGCGGCCGCGGCCGCCGCTCCGGCGGTGGCTCCGGGCAGGCCCCGGCGGCCTCCGGCGCCGGTCAGGCCCGTCGCGGCCAGGGCGGCGGCAGCGGAGCCGGCGGCTCCGCCGGCCAGGGCCGGCGCACCGCGGGCGGCGCCTCCGGCGGCGGCGCGGCCGCCGCGTCCTCCCGCAGCCGGGTCGGCACCGGCAGCCAGGGCCGCCGCCGCGCGGTCTGACCGCACCCACCCGCACCGCGGACGCACCCCTGCGCCGGGCAGCACTCCTCGTGCCGCCCGGCGCAGTCGTGCGCGCCGGCATGCCGTCCGGCGCAGCCGTTTGTGCTAGCGGACCATCCTGTCGTGCAGCCGCGCCAGCGTCCGCAGGTCCAGGCCCAGCCCCTGCGTCAGATAGCCGTAGAAGCCGCCGTAGTCGGCCTCCAGCTGCGCCGTCGCGGAGTCCAGGTAGTCCTGGCGGACCTCCTGGAGCGGGATCAGCAGGTCCGGGTTCTGCATCCGCCCGGACTGCCTCAGACCCGCCCGCACCTGGGCGTCGTACGCGGCGCGGAAGGTGTTCGACGCCAGGTAGTCGCGCGCCGCAGAGGACTCCGGAACGGCCAGCGCCCGCAGCAGGACGTAACTCATCCAGCCGGTGCGGTCCTTGCCGGACGTGCAGTGGTACAGCAGCGGTCCCTGCCCGCCGTCCGCGATCTCCCGCAGCGTCGCCGCGAACTGCGCCCGGTTCTCGGGGCTGGTCACGAACGTACGGTAGATGTCGCGCATGTACGCCTCGGCGCGGCCGCCCCCGAGCATCTGCTCCTGCTTGACTGGGTCACCGCTGGAGATCGCGCCGACCAGCGTCCCGTACAGGCCGAGGTCGCTGACCGGCCGCGAGGTCGCGAAGAGCCCCGGCGGCAGCTTGTCGGCGCCGTCGTACTGGACCTCCATCGGGATGCGGAAGTCGACGACCTTCGTGAGGCCGAGACCGGAGACGGTGGTGAGGTCCGCGGCGGTCAGCTTGCTCAGCGCGTCGGAGCGGTAGACCAGCCCCTGGCGGACCCGGCCACCGGTGTAGGTGAGGTAGCCGCCGACGTCCCGGACGTTGACGGCGCCCTGGAGGGGGATCTGGCGGATCGTCTCCGCCTCCCACAGCAGGGCGCGGGCGCTCGCACCGGCGGGCGCCGCGGGGGCGGCAGCAGCAGTGGCGGTGGCGGCGGGCAGGGTACCGAGGGCGAGGGCGGCTGCGGCCGCCGCGGTCGCCAGGCGGATCCGGGCACGTCTCATGGGGGCAACTCCTCTGACGGAGAAGGGGGATCACCCTGCGGGTGGCAGGGTGCGGAGCGAGTGCAGTGCTTCGAGTGCCTGTTGTGCCTCGGCCATGACGCGGGAGACGAGCTCCGCACAGGACGGGAGATCCTCGATCACGCCCGCGACCTGGCCCGATGCCATGACGCCGAGGTCCGTACGGCCCTCGACCATGGACGCCTTCAGGAGCATGGGGGTGTTCGCGGCGAGCAGCACCTGGCTCCACGACAGGTCCTTGCCGTGCTTCATCGCCAGACCGTCGCGCACCATCTGCGGCCAGCTCAGGCCGGACAGCTTCCGGAACCCCGCCGCGTGCCGCACCGCCCGCACCAGCGCCCGCGCGCGGCCCGCCCGCTCCAGGGAGTCGACCAGCTCGGTGCGCAGCATCCGGTGCGGCAGCCCGTCGACGGCCGTGGTGACGGTGACGTCCTTGACCGTGGCCTTCAGGTACTCGGCCTTGACCGCGTCGGGCACCGTGGAGTCCGACGTCAGCAGGAACCGGGTCCCCATCGCGATGCCGCAGGCCCCGTACGCCAGCGCCGCGACCAGCCCCCGTCCGTCGCCGAAGCCGCCCGCCGCGACGACCGGGACGTCCACGGCGTCGACGACCTGCGGCAGCAGCACGGTCGTGGCCACGTCCCCGGTGTGCCCGCCGCCCTCCCCGCCCTGCACGATCACCGCGTCGGCGCCCCAGGCCGCCACCTTCTCGGCGTGCCGCCGGGCCCCGATCGACGGGATGACGACCACACCCGCGTCCTTGAGCCGCGCGATCAGCTCCCTGGACGGCGCGAGGGCGAAGGACGCCACCCGCACCCCCTCGTCGATGATCAGCCGGGCGCGTTCGGCCGCGTCCCCGGCGTCCGCACGCAGGTTCACCCCGAACGGAGTCCCGTCCGGGATCCGCGACCTGACCTCCCGCACCGCCGAGCGCAGCTGTTCCACGGTCATCGTCGCCGACGCCAGGATCCCCAGCGCCCCCGCGTTCGCCGCCGCCGACACCAGGCGGGGACCGGCGACCCAGCCCATGCCCGTCTGCACGATCGGGTACCGGACCCCGACCAGCTTGGTGAGCGCCGTCTCCATCCGGGCCTCCTTCCGGGCCGCCTCCAACAGAGCCCTGTCCAGCGCAGCCGCCTCCGCCGGAGCGGTCTCCCTTCCGGCCGTCTCCGCCGGAGCGGTCTCCCCCGGAGCCGTCTCCCTTCCGGCCGTCTCCCTCCGCGCCGTCCCCACCGGATCAGACCCGCACTTCGCGGTCGCGCAGAGCCCCGGGGTCGATGACCTCCCGGATGAGCCGCAGTTCCTCGGCGGTCGGCTCCCGCGTGAACGGCACCTCGCCGCCGACCGCGAGGTCGAAGCCGGTCGCCGCCCGGACCTGGTCCACCGTGACCCCCGGATGCACCGACACCAGGCGCATCGACCGGCCGGGCCCGGTGAAGTCGAAGACACCGAGATCGCTCACCACCCGGGGCAGGCGGTGGAAGCGCGTCACCCCGGCTGCCTCCGCACGGTCGTAGCCCACACCGCTGACCATGTCGACGCGCTCGACGAACACCCGCGGGGAATGCCGCGGCACCCAGTAACTCACCGGATTGTTCAGCGTGTTGACCGGCGCCCCGCGCACCCCGAGCAACTGTCGGGCCGGCCGCGCCCAGTCCCCGATGCAGGAGATGTTCTGGTTGCCGAACCGGTCGATCTGGCTGGCGCCCATCATCACGTGCCGCCTGCCGCCCGTGACCATCGTCAGATGGCGCCGGTACGGCAGCCAGCCCTCGGCCGTGCCGTCGAGCCCGACGAGCATCGCCTCGCCGTCGGTCAGCAGCAGATCGGGGGAGAACGTCCGCTTCGCGAGCCGGGCACCGAACGACGGCACCAGGCCCATCGGACTCGCCAGGACCTCACCGTTGTCGCGCCACGCCTCGGCGCACGAGATCACGCAGTACTCGGACCGGGTGGGCGGCCGGAGGGCGGAACGACCGGTCACTGCTGCTCCTCGTGCCAGGTCCGCACGGCGGACTGGTAGTCGTGCTCGCTCGCCCCCGACAGGAAGCGCTCGGCGAACTCGGGCGAGGGGGTGCTCGCGTACAGCTTCTGGAAGGCCTCGTCGCGGTCGTAGTCGGGCACGCAGGAAGTGAAGTGCGCGCCGCCCGGCGTCTCGACGACGCCGGTGACGGAGTGACGGCTGACGAGAAGGGACTGCGGGGGACCGGCCTTGGAGAGCTCGGCGGTCTCCACGAGCTGCTCGCAGGAGACGTACGCCGTGTCGGCGGCCTCGCAGAACAGGTCGTCGAAGTACGGGTCCGGGCCCAGGTACTGGGCGTTGCCGAGGCGGTCGGCGCGGCTCAGGTGGACCAGGGCGGCGTCCATGCGCAAGGCGGGCACGGCAACGAGCTCCTCGCCGTCGCCGTAGGGGGAGGTCACGGTGCGCAGCTCCGGGTTGACCCGCATCACGTCGGATCCGAGGCCGGCCCGGACGGGCAGGAACGGCAGCCGGTTGGCGGCGGCGTGCAGACCCCACATGAACATGGCCTCGTCGTACTCGGTCAGGGTGAAGGCGGCGCGCTCGCGGGCGGCCCGGAAATGGGGCTCCAGCGGGATGGAGTCGAGGGTGGCGAAGGGGGCGACGAGCCGGCGGATCCGGCCCGCGGCGGCCAGCAGGCCCACGTCGGGCCCGCCGTACGAGACCACGGTGAGATCGGTGATCTCGGAACGGAGCAGCGCCCTCACCAGGGCCATGGGCTTGCGCCGCGAACCCCAGCCGCCGATGCCCAGGGTCATCCCGCTGCGCAGCTGCCCCACCACCTCGTCGGGGGTCATGCTCTTGTCGGTCATGAACGCGCTTCCTTCCCGAAGGTGTCGCGGACCCGGTCCGCGACCCCGCTGAGATTGGCCTCGAAGGTGAAGCCCTGCTCGAAGCGATAGCTGCGGCGCACGTCGACCGGGTCGATGCCGTTGATCGCCGCCTTCGCCAGCCGGATCAGGTACCCGTCCTTCCGTGCGATCTCGGCGGCCAGGTCCAGGGCGGCGTCCCGCAGTTCCCCGCGCGGGACCACCTTCCACACCGAGCCGTGCGCGTGCAGTTCGGCGGCGGTCGCGGTGCGCGAGGTGTAGTACAGCGCGCGCATCAGGTGCTGGGGCACGAGCCGGGCCAGGTGGGTGGCGGCGCCGAGGGCGCCCCGGTCCAGCTCGGGCAGGCCGAAGACCGCGTCCTGGCTCGCCACGATCGCGTCGGCGTTGCCGACGAGGCCGATGCCGCCGCCCAGGCAGAACCCGTTGACGGCCGCGACCACCGGCACCTCGCACTCGTAGACGGCGGCGAAGGCCTCGTAGCAGCCCCGGTTGGCGCCGATGAGCGCGGCATGGCCGGTGTCGCGCTGCATCTCCTTGATGTCGACACCGGCGTTGAAGCCCCGGCCCTCGGCGGCCAGGACGACGCAGCGCACCTGCGGGTCGCGGCCGGCGGCGCGCAGGGCCTCGGCCAGGTCGTACCAGCCCTGCACGGGAAGCGCGTTGACGGGTGGGAAGTCGACTGTGACGAGTGCGATGCCCTTGTCCGGGGCGGAGGTGGAGACACCCATGGGAGGATCAGCTACCTTTCCACCAAACATTTGTTAGGTGAGGAAGGTAGCAGCCCATGGAGCTGGACGGGAGGGTCGTCGTCGTCACCGGCGGAACCCGGGGCGTCGGAGCCGGAATCGCCCGGTCGTTCCTCACGGCCGGCGCCGAGGTCGTCATCTGTGCAAGACGTCCGCCGCGGCAACCGGTCCGCGCCGGCGGCCGCGACGCGTCCTTCACCACCCTCGACCTGCGCGACCCCGCCGCCGTGCAGGACTTCTTCGCCGCGGTCGCCGACCGGTACGGACGCCTGGACTGCCTCGTCAACAACGCCGGCGGCACCCCCTACCGGCTCCTGGGGGAAGGCGACGCACAGCGGCACGCCCGGATCCTCGAGCTGAACCTGATCGCACCGATGACCGCCTCCCTCGCCGCCCGTCCGTGGCTGCGCACGGCACACGGCTCCGTGGTGATGATCGGCAGCGTCAGCGGCACCCGGCCTTCCCCGGGGACAGCGGCCTACGGGGCGGCGAAGGCCGGACTGGAAAACCTGGCCCGCTCCATGGCCGTGGAGTGGGCCCCCGAGGTACGGGTCAACTCCCTGGTCCTGGGCATGGTGCGCACCGAGCTCGCGCACCTGCACTACGGAGACGAGGCCGGGATCGCGGCGGTCGGCGCGACCGTACCGCTGGGGCGGCTGGCGGAACCCTCCGACGTGGGGGAGGCGGCGGTGTTCCTCGCCTCCGACCGCGCGCGGTACGTCAGCGGGGCCAGCCTGCTCGTGCACGGGGGCGGCGAACGCCCCGCGTTCTTGGATGCGGCAACCGTCAACAAGGAGAGCTGAGATGACCGGTATCGCCGGGGGGCGTGTCGTGATCGTGACGGGCGCGGGGCGGGGCCTGGGCCGGGCCCACGCGCTGGCCTTCGCGGCGGAAGGGGCCAAGGTCGTCGTCAACGACCTGGGGGTGGGCCCGGACGGGGCGCCGGGGCCGGACTCCCCGGCCGAGCGGGTCGCCGCCGACATCCGGGCGCTGGGCGGGGAGGCGGTGGCGCACGGCGGGGACATCGCCACGGGCGAGGGGGCGTCCTCGCTCGTGCAGTGCGCGCTGTCGGCGTTCGGGAGGCTGGACACGCTGGTCAACAACGCCGGGTTCCTACGGGACCGGATGCTGGTGAACCTCGACGAGGACGACTGGGACGCCGTGGTGCGGGTGCACCTGAAGGGGCACTTCCTGCCGCTGCGGGCGGCGGCCGCCTGGTGGCGGGCGCAGGCCAAAGCCGGCCGGCCGGTGGCCGCCCGCGTGGTCAACACCTCCTCCGGGGCAGGCCTGTTGGGATCGGTGGGCCAGGGCAACTACAGCGCGGCCAAGGCGGGGATCCTGGGGCTCACCCTGGTCGCCGCCGCAGAGATGGGCCGCTACGGGGTCCAGGTCAACGCCATAGCCCCGGCGGCCCGGACCCGGATGACGGAGCAGACCTTCGCCCAGACCATGGCCGCCCCGGCCGCCGGGACGTTCGACGCGATGGCCCCGGAGAACGTTTCCCCGCTGGTGGTGTGGCTCGGCTCCGACGCCTCGGCCGGTGTCACGGGGCGGGTCTTCGAGGCGGAGGGCGGCCGCATCACGGTGATGGAGGGCTGGCGCCCCGGCCCCACCACCGACCGGGACGCCCGCTGGAGCCCCGCCGAAGCGGGCGAGGCCACGCTGAAACTCCTCGCCGCGGCCCAGCCCCCGCTGCCGGTCTACGGAGCCGCCGACTGACGGGCGCAGCCCCGGCCCGCCGGGACCGGGGCTTCGCACCCGCACCCTGTACCGGACTGCGCCGGGTTGGGTCGGACTGGGCCGGACTGCGACCGGACTGGGCCGGACTGTGCCGGGGCGGGTCAGGACAGCTTGCCGCCGTAGTCCGGCAGCTTGACGGTGCGCTCGGCGTGCCCGCCGACGAGGTCGCTCTCGTTGTTCCCGATGTTCGCGATGATCGTGTAGCCGCGGCCCTCGATCTCGGCGCGCTTGCCGGTCTTGTACGCGCTCACCTCGTCGAACAGGTCGGGCAGATCACGGACGTACAGGCCCGAGACCGGGTAGCCGACGGACCTGAGGTTCCGCTCGGTGAGGGAGTAGATGATCCCGGGGCGGGCGGTGACGAAGAAGATCGCCACCCCGCGCTCGTCGGCGTACCGGGTCAGCTCGCGGACCTTGGCGATCGCGGGCGTCGGGAAGGTCCAGAACCAGTGGAAGTCCGTCTCCAGCGAGCTGTTGTCGATGTCGAGCACGATCGCGGGCTTCTCGCCGGCGGGCGAGGCCGCGATGCGCTGCTCGATGGCGGGGCGGACCGCGTCGATGACGGTGGCGACATCGCGCTGCCAGGTCGCGTAGTCGATGCCGAGGATCGCCGCGTTGCCGCCGGGCGCGGAGGCCGACACCGAGGTGGTGACGGCGGCCGGGACCGGCGCCGCCTCGGCGGCGGTGGCGGGCAGCAGGGCCAGGACTGCGGCGGCGGCGACGGCCGCGCCGGCGGCGGCGCGGGTCGTGCGGATGCGGCGGGTGGTGAGCATGTGGGGGCGCTCCTGGGTCACGAAGGGTACGTACGTTGGCATGTACGCGACCAGCGTTGGCCAGATTCGCCCCCCTGTCTACTGGCCGGTAGGAAACTTTTCGTAGCCGCCCGATGAACCGGCGCCGATCGCACCACAGCGACCCGACCCGACGTCAGCCTCCGGCGTGAGATGGCCCGGCTTCTGGTGGCGGGCGCGTCCTCGCGGTAGGCGTCCAGCAATGCGCGCATCGGGCAGCCTCAGCGCACGCACCACCGCGGAAGCCACCCGACGCGCCCCCACGTACAGGTCCTCCCCGCCGCCGAACGCCGCGTCGGCCGCCGCGAAGCTCGTGCCGTAGGCCCGAGTCCCGTCCGGGGTCAGCCGGCGGAACAGCGCCGGGACCGAGGCGCGCACCGTCTCCAGGTGCGGAAATCCATGCTCGACCGGGCCGCTGCGCCCGCTGTTCTCCGTCATGCCGGCCCCCGGGCGGGAAGTTGTCCGAAAACACGTTCTTGATGCCCGCCCTCCATCAGATGTGTCATGGACGTGTCATCCACCCAATGACGCGCACAGCCCAACCCCCCACGAAAGGCAGTGTGTTGACTGTGTCCACCCTCGCCCGACTCCTCAAGCGCACCCTCGCCGCCGGCGCCATCGCCCTCGCCGCCGTCAGCCTCCAACCCGGCACCGCCACCGCCGGAACCGCCCCCGTCGTCGGCGGCACCCGCGCCGCCCAAGGCGAATTCCCCTTCATGGTCCGCCTCTCCATGGGCTGCGGCGGCGCCCTCTACACCCAGCAGATCGTCCTCACCGCCGCCCACTGCGTCAGCGGCTCCGGCAACAACACCTCCATCACCGCCACCGCCGGAGTCGTCGACCTCCGCAGCTCCAGCGCCATCAAAGTCCGGTCCACCAAAGTCCTCCAAGCCCCCGGCTACAACGGCACCGGCAAGGACTGGGCCCTGATCAAACTCGCCCAGCCCATCAACCTCCCCACCCTCAAAATCGCCGAGACCAAGGAATACGACAACGGCACCTTCACCGTCGCCGGCTGGGGGGCAACCCGCGAAGGCGGCGCCCAACAGCGCTACCTCATGAAGGCCACCGTCCCCTTCGTCTCCGACGCCAGCTGCCAGGCCTCCTACGGCAGCTCCCTCGTCCCCAGCGAAGAAATCTGCGCCGGCTACGACCAAGGCGGCGTCGACACCTGCCAGGGCGACTCCGGCGGCCCCATGTTCCGCCGCGACAACACCAACGCCTGGATCCAGGTCGGCATCGTCAGCTGGGGCGAAGGCTGCGCCCGACCCGACTACCCCGGCGTCTACACCGAGGTGTCCACCTTCGCCTCCGCCATCAAGAGCGCCGCGGCAAGCATGTAGCCGCACCTGCACCCGCACCCCCACCGCGCAACCCCCTCGTCCTTCCGGCCTGCCAAGAACCGGCCGGAAGGACGAGGCCCCCACCCCCCCACGCATGGTCGACACCACCACCGCCCGATGGACCCGCCGTCCGGTTGCGAGCCCCCGCCCGCACCGGGTCCCATGGGAAACAAGCGGAGGCTATAGCGGGCGACAAGGGCGACACGGGCGACAGCGGGGCAGGCAGCACATGGCGATCAGAGTGGTCATCGCGGACGACCAGGAAATGGTCAGAACCGGATTCCGAATGATCCTCGAAAGCCAACCGGACATCGAGGTCGTCGCCGACGCCGCCGACGGCGAGGCCGCCCTCGCAGCCGTCACCCGACACCGACCCGACGTCCTCCTCCTCGACATCCGCATGCCCACACTCGACGGCCTCGAAGTCACCCGCCGACTCTCCGGCCAAACCACCCCGCGCATCGTCATCGTCACCACCTTCGACCTCGACGAATACGTCCACGCGGCACTCCACGGCGGAGCATCCGGCTTCCTCCTCAAAGACGCCAGCCCCGCCATGCTGGTTGAAGCCGTCCGCGCCGCCGCCGTCGGAGACGCACTCGTCTCACCCGCCATCACCGTCCGACTCCTCCGCGACATGGCCCCCCACACCCCCGCCACCCCAGCCCGCCGCCCCGCCGAACCCCTCACCGAACGCGAACGAGACGTCGTACGCTCCCTCGCACGCGGCCTCACCAACGCCGAAATCGCCGCCGAGCTCTACGTCTCCCTCTCCACCGTCAAAACCCACCTCGCCAACGTCCAAGCCAAACTGGGCGCCCGCAACCGCGTCGAAATCGCCGCCTGGGCCTGGGAAAGCGGCCTGGCCGCAACCACGGCATGACCCCCACCACCCCCAGCCCGGCCACACCCATCGGCGCACACACCCCCCAGGCCCCCCACACCCCCCCCCCCCCCCGAGTGAGGCCCCGCGGCCGCCGCCGAGCCCCCCAGGGCCCCCCGCCACCCCCCCCCCAGCCCACCCCCCCCGGCCACCCCCCCCCCCACGCCCCCCCCACCCAGCCCCGCCGGCGTGTGAGGCGCGCGGTCCGGCGCGGAGCCCGGAAGGCCCCGGCGCAGCCACCCCGCCACCCCCGCCCCCCACTCCGCGACAACGTCCGGGGCGGCCACGGCCTCGCCGGCACGACCGAACGCGCCGAAACCCTCGGCGGCTCGCCCGCCGCCGGACCCACCCCAGAAGGCGGCCGGCTCATCACCGCGACCCTGCCCCGTGACCCCTCTGACCAGGACTCGACCGGTATGCGACCGGATCCCGTCTCACTGATCGGCTGCCCGGAGAACCACCCGCCGCCGCCACGTATTCTCGTTGACCATGAACAACAGCGACGAGATCGACAACGGGATCCACCACGGGACCGGCAACGGAATCGACGACAACGTCGCCGCCGAACTCGCCCGCCTGCGCGACAGCATCGACAACATCGACGCCGCCGTGGTCCACATGCTCGCCGAACGCTTCAAATGCACCCAGCAGGTCGGCCACCTCAAGGCCAGGCACCAGCTCCCCCCGGCCGACCCTGGCCGCGAAGCCAGCCAGATCGCCCGACTGCGCCAGCTCGCCGAGAACGCCAAACTCGACCCGGCCTTCGCCGAGAAACTCCTCAACTTCATCATCGCCGAGGTGATCCGCCACCACGAAACCATCGCGGCGGGCGAAGACCAGGCCTGACCGGCCACCCCACCGCCCCGGCGGACCCGAAGCGTCCGCCAAAGCCGACGGACACACGCACACACCGGACCACGCACACCGGAACGCGAACGGGCTGCGGCGCGCCCCCGTGACCGCCACAGCCCATCCCTCCGGCCCGCCAGACCGACCGTCGGCACGCCCAGGCCGCTCCTGCTGCCGCCGACCACCCTCGGCCGGGAAGCGGCGGCCCGGGCCGACCGGGCGCGTCAGCCGTTGGCGGCGTTCTGCTTCTTCTCCTCGGCGTCCTCGATGACCGCCTCGGCGACCTGCTGCATCGACATGCGGCGGTCCATCGACGTCTTCTGGATCCACCGGAACGCGGCCGGCTCCGTCAGCCCGTACTGCGTCTGCAGGATGCTCTTGGCCCGGTCCACCAGCTTGCGCGTCTCCAGCCGGAGGGAGAGGTCGGCGACCTCCTTCTCCAGCGCCTTCAGCTCGGCGAAGCGCGAGACCGCCATCTCGATGGCCGGCACGACATCGCTCTTGCTGAACGGCTTCACCAGGTACGCCATGGCCCCGGCGTCACGAGCCCGCTCCACCAGGTCGCGCTGCGAGAACGCGGTGAGCATCAGCACGGGGGCGATGGACTCCTCCGCGATCTTCTCGGCCGCGGAGATCCCGTCCAGGACGGGCATCTTCACGTCGAGGATCACGAGGTCGGGCCGGTGCTCGCGGGCCAGCTCCACGGCCGCCTGGCCGTCCCCGGCCTCACCGACGACGGCGTACCCCTCCTCCTCGAGCATCTCCTTCAGATCGAGACGGATGAGCGCCTCGTCCTCGGCGATGACGACGCGGGTCGTCAGCGGCGGAACGTGCGACTGGTCGGCGTCGGGCGTGGGCGTCGACTCGTGCGAGGCGGTCACTTGAGGGCTCCTTGATACGGGGCGTTACTGCTCCCCTGAGCCTACCTAGCTACGGTATGGTGGACTCGCAGCGGGTTGGGGTTGACCTTCGATTCGCGGGGCCCCGGTAGCCCAATTGGCAGCAGGCGATGGATTCAAAACCCATTCAGTGTCGGTTCGAGTCCGACCCGGGGCACTTTTCCTTCCTTTCCAAGGTCACGCAATAATGTGTGACCTTCACTCGTTTTGGCGCTGTAAGGGCGAACGTGTCGCGCGTGCGATGTGCGAACGGCAGCGTCGAGCGCATGTACGACATGGAAACCCGACAGCACGCCCTTGCTCTTCTGCTCAGCGGCCGCAGCATGAACTCGGTCAGCAAGGAAACAGGGATATCCCGGGCAGCCATCCGCGCCTGGCAGGTTCGCATCGAACCGCTCCCCCGAATGGACCAGACGCAGTGCACGGCCCCACCAGACCCGGCCGCCTACGCCTATCTCCTGGGCCTCTGTCTCGGCGACGGCTGCATCAGCCCGCACCCCCGAGGCGGGTACCACCTCCGCATCGCATGCGCAGACGCGTGGCCCGGCCTCATCGAGCAGTGCCGCGCGGCGATCCTCGCGGTCCGTCCGTCCGACAAGGTCTACGTCCTGCAGCGCCAGGGCTGCGTGGCCGTCACCAGCTACGGCCGGCACTGGCCCTGCCTGTTCCCGCAGCACGGCCCCGGCAGGAAGCACGAGCGGCGGATCGTCCTCGAGGAATGGCAGCAGGAGATCGTCGACGCGTACCCCTGGGAGCTCATCCGGGGCCTGATCCACTCCGACGGGTGCCGGATCACCAACTGGACGACCCGGATCGTCGGCGGGGTGAGGAAGCGTTACGAGTACCCGCGGTACTTCTTCACCAACAAGTCGGACGACATCCGGAAGCTGTGCACGGATACGCTCACCAAGGTCGGCGTCAGGTGGACGATCCTTGCGCGTGGTTGCGACCCCCTAAACGTGTCCGTCGCCCGCAAGGAGTCCGTCGCGCTGATGGACGCCCACATCGGGCCCAAGTACTAGGGCGGGTCCCGCTCCCGTCATGCTGTGACCGTACGACCGGTCACGCACACGGAATGGGGACCTGCCATGAGCGAGAAGGCTCGCAAGCTGTTCGACGCGCTGGATCTGAACCACGACGGGCAGTTGACCCGTGCGGAGGTGATCTCGGCCCTGCGGTCGAAGGGGCCGACGCTGGCCGCGCGGGGAGACCTGCCGTTCTGGGCGCTGGGGAACGCGGATGTGTCGTCGGCGTTGTTCGATGCGGCTGATGCGAACGGGGACGAGGTTCTGAGCTTTGAGGAGTTCGCGGCGGTCGTGGACCGGCGGTTCGGCTGGTAGGCCGGTGTCCGCGTCGGGCGGTGAGGGCCCGACGCGGTGCGTGGTGTCGGTCAGCGGACCGCGTCGCCGATGTGGTGGATGCGGACGAGGTTGGTGGATCCGGTGACGCCGGGGGGTGAGCCGGCGGTGATGACGACGACGTCACCGCGGACGCAGCGGCCGATGCGCAGGAGTTCTTCTTCGACTTGGGCGACCATGGCGTCGGTGGAGTCGACGTGGGGGCCGAGGAAGGTTTCGACGCCCCAGGTGAGGTTGAGTTGGGAGCGGGTTGCGGGGTCGGGGGTGAAGGCGAGGAGGGGGATGGGGGAGCGGTAGCGGGAGAGCCGGCGGACGGTGTCTCCGCTCTGGGTGAAGGCGACGAGGAATTTGGCGTCGAGGAAGTCGCCCATTTCGGCGGCGGCGCGGGCGACGGCTCCGCCTTGGGTGCGGGGCTTGTTGCGTTCGGTGAGGGGTGGGAGGCCCTTGGCGAGGATGTCCTCTTCGGCGGCTTCGACGATGCGGGACATGGTGCGGACGGTTTCGACGGGGTATTTGCCGACGCTGGTTTCGCCGGAGAGCATGACGGCGTCGGTGCCGTCGATGACGGCGTTGGCGACGTCGGAGGCCTCGGCGCGGGTGGGGCGCGAGTTGTCGATCATCGAGTCGAGCATCTGGGTGGCGACGATGACGGGCTTGGCGTTGCGTTTGGCGAGTTTGACGGCGCGCTTTTGGACGATGGGGACTTGTTCGAGGGGCATTTCGACGCCGAGGTCGCCGCGGGCGACCATGATGCCGTCGAAGGCGGCGACGATGTCGTCGATGTTTTCGACGGCTTGGGGTTTTTCGATCTTGGCGATGACGGGGAGGCGTCGGCCTTCTTCGTCCATGATGCGGTGGACGTCTTCGATGTCGCGGCCGCTGCGGACGAAGGAGAGGGCGATGACGTCGGCGCCGGTGCGCAGGGCCCAGCGGAGGTCGTCGATGTCTTTGTCGGAGAGGGCGGGGACGGAGACGGCGACGCCGGGGAGGTTGAGTCCCTTGTGGTCGGAGACCATGCCGCCTTCGATGACGTGGGTGTGGACGCGGGGTCCGTCGATGGTGGTGACTTCGAGGGTGACGCGGCCGTCGTCGACGAGGATGCGTTCGCCGGGGGTGACGTCGGTGGCGAGGCCTTTGTAGGTGGTGCCGCAGGTGTGGCGGTCGCCTTCGTGGTCTTCGACGGTGATGGTGAACTGGTCGCCGCGTTCAAGGAGTACGGGTCCTTCGCGGAATCGGCCGAGGCGGATCTTCGGGCCTTGAAGGTCTGCGAGGATGCCGACGCTGCGGCGGGTTTCGTCGGAGGCTTTGCGCACGCGCTGGTAGCGCTCTTCGTGTTCGGCGTAGGTGCCGTGGCTGAGGTTGAGGCGGGCGATGTCCATTCCGGCTTCGACCAGGGCTTTGATCTGGTCGTATGAGTCGGTGGCGGGGCCCAGGGTACATACGATTTTCGCTCGGCGCATGGGGCGAGCGTATTCCCCTACCAGGGAGTAGGAAATTGGTTCCGGGTGTCCGCTCAACAACCTTTGTGCAAAAGCTTGTTGACAATAGTTGAATGTGCATGGGGGTGCTCTGATGAGCACCCCCGGCGTGCGGTTTCGGCGCTGTTCCCGAGCTGTTCCGGAGCCGGTCCCGGAGCTGTTCCCGAGCCGGTCCCGGAGCTGTTCCGGTGCTGCCGTTCTAGAGCTGGGGAGGGGTCATGGTGAAGCGGGCGTTCACTTGGGCGTAGACGGTTTGGCGCTGGGGTTCGAGGTCGAGGGGCGGGGCGCCGGCGTCCTCGGAGGCGCTGAAGGCCATGGTGCGCATTCCGCCGGGTGAGGCGGGGAAGGGGACGGCGTTTTCGGCGCCGAGGTCGGCGAGTTCGACGAGGGCGGCGAGTCGGGCGCCGAGGGCTTCGGCGTATTCGCGGGCGCGCTGGACGGCTTCGAGGACGGCTTGGCGGCGGGCTTGGCCGTGGGCGGGTGAGGTGGGGCGCAGGGCCCACCACGGTCCGTCGACTTGGGTGAGGTCGAGGTCGGCGAGGCGGGTGGTGAGTTCGCCGAGTGCGGTGAAGTCGTTGAGTTCGGCGGTGATGTGGACGCGGCCGTGGTAGGCGCGGATGCGTTCGCCGCGGCCGTGGCGGGTGGGTTCGGGGGTGATGGAGAAGGCACCGGTTTCGAGTTTTTCGACGGGGTCGCCGTAGCTCTTGATGAGGTCGAGGACGGCGGTGTTGCGGCGGGTGAGGTCCTCGAGGGCGGTGCGCCGGTCGGTGCCGCGGGCGCTGATGGTGATGCCGATGCGGGCGATTTCGGGGTCGACTTCGAGGCGGGCTTCGCCGCGGACGGCGACGCGGGGTACTTCGGGGGTTCCGTAGGGCTGGTGGGCGGCGTCGTGTGATGCGTCCTGGGTCATGGCTTCACTGTCGCATCGTGGGTGAGAATCTACGCGCGTTGTTCACGCCTCAAAAAGGGGAGATGGCATGGCGTTCGACCGTAGGACATTTCTGGGCACGACGGCTGCGACGGGTGCGGCTGTGGCGTTGGCGGGGGCCACGAGCACCCCGGCTGCGGCCGGGCCGGTGGCGGGACCCGCGCCGCGTACGTACGCGTTCACGGTGATGGGGACGACCGATCTGCACGGGAACGTCTTCAATTGGGACTATTTCACGGACAAGGAGTTCGACGACAAGGCGCACAACGACGTCGGTCTGGCGAAGATCTCGACGCTGGTGAACCAGGTGCGGGCGGAGAAGGGGCGGCACAACACGCTGCTGATCGACGCGGGTGACACGATCCAGGGCACGCAGCTTTCGTACTACTACGCGAAGGTTGATCCGATCACGGCGCGGCGGGGTCCGGTGCACCCGATGGCGCAGGCGATGAACGCGATCGGCTATGACGCGGCGGCGCTGGGGAACCACGAGTTCAATTACGGCATTCCGGTGCTGCGCAGGTTCGAGGAGCAGTGTGATTTCCCGCTGCTGGGGGCCAATGCCCTGGATGCGAAGACGTTGCTGCCGGCGTTCCCGCCGTACAGCATGCACCGGCTGTGCACGCCGCACGGGCGGGATGTGAAGGTGGCGGTGCTGGGGCTGACGAACCCGGGGATCGCGCTGTGGGACAAGGCGAACGTGCAGGGGAAGATGACGTTCCCGGGGCTGGAGGAGCAGGCGGCGAAGTACGTGCCGAAGCTGCGGTCGATGGGTGCGGACGTGGTGATCGTGTCGGCGCATTCGGGGTCGAGCGGGACGTCCTCGTACGGGGATCAGCTGCCGTACGTGGAGAACGCGGCGGCGCTGGTGGCGGAGCAGGTGCCGGGGATCGACGCGATCCTGGTGGGGCACGCGCACACGGAGATCCCGGAGTACCGGGTGAAGAACAAGGCGACGGGCAAGGAGGTGGTGCTGTCGGAGCCGCTGAAGTGGGGGCAGCGGCTGACGCTGTTTGATTTCGAGCTGTCGTGGGCGAAGGGCCGCTGGTCGGTGGCGAAGGTCGCGGCGCGGGTGCTGAATTCCAATGCGGTGGAGGAGGATCCGCGGATCACCGGGTTGCTGTCGGATGAGCACCGCAAGGTCGTGGCGTACGTGAACCAGGTGATAGGTACCTCGACGCAGTCGATGTCGGCGGCGGAGGGTCCGGTCAAGGACGTGGCGATCATCGATCTGATCAATCACGTGCAGGCGGAGACGGTGAAGGGGGCGCTGGCGGGTACCGAGTGGGCGGCGCTTCCGGTGGTGTCGCAGGCTTCGTGCTTCTCGCGTACGGCGGCGATCCCGGCGGGGCAGGTGACGATCCGGGATGCGGCCGGGCTGTACCCGTTCGAGAACACGCTGGAGGCGCGGCTGCTGACGGGTGCGCAGGTGAAGGACTATCTGGAGTATTCGGCGCGGTACTTCGTGCGGACGGCGCCGGGTGAGGTGGTGGATCCGGCGAAGCTGACGAACTCCGAGGGCACGCCGGACTACAACTACGACGCGGTGTACGGGTTCACGTACGACATCGATGTGGCGCAGCCGGTCGGTTCGCGGATCACCGGGTTGTCGTTCGAGGGGAAGCCGGTGGATCCGGGGGCGCGGTTCGTGTTGGCGGTGAACAACTACCGGGCTTCGGGTGGCGGGAACTTCCCGCACGTTCCGCAGGCCCGGCAGGTGTGGGCGAATTCGGACGAGATCCGTAACACGATCATCCAGTGGGTGAAGGCGAAGGGGACGGTGGATCCGGCGCAGTTCGCCTCGGTGTCGTGGCGGCTGACGCGGGAGGGCGTGCCGGTCTTCTAGGCGGGCTTTCCGGCCGGGTCTGACGGCTGGGTCTCCTGCCTGGGTCTTCCGGCTGGGTCTTCTGGCCGGGTCTCCTGGGCCGGGTCTCCTGGACCGGTCTTCCAGGCCGGTGTCCTGGGGGAGGTGGGTCTGCTGCGGCCGCCGGGGGGTGTCGGGCCTGATGGGCCGGGCACCCCCTCAGGGGTGTTCGACCAGGGGGAGCAGCTCGCCTGCGGGTCGGGGGCGGGTGTGCTCGCGCTGTTCGAGGCCGAAGGTGGTGAAGGCGGTCCGTGTGGGTTGGGGGTAGGGGTTCTTGCCGGTGAGCGTGTTGAGGATGGCGGCGCTGCGCCAGGCGGCGAGGCCGAGGTCGGGGGCTCCGACGCCGTGGGTGTGGCGTTCGCCGTTCTGGACGAAGATGCTGCCGGTGACGGCGGGGTCGGTGATCATCCGGTAGCGGTCGTCGATGCGGGGGCGGCCGGAGGAGTCCTTGCGCAGGTAGGGGTCGAGGCCTGCGAGGAGGCTGGTGAGGGGGCGTTCGCGGTAACCGGTGGCGAGGACGACGGCGTCGGTGGTGAGGCGGGAGCGGGTGCCCTGGTCGAGGTGTTCGAGGTGCAGTTCGACTTTGGTGGTGGCGACGCGGCCGGCGGTGCGGACGCTGACTCCGGGGGTGAGGACGGTGTCGGGCCAGCCGCCGTGGAGGGTGCGGCGGTACAGCTCGTCGTGGATGGCGGCGATGGTGTCGGCGTCGATGCCCTTGTGGAGTTGCCATTGGGCGGGGACGAGCTTGTCGCGGACGGGTTCGGGGAGCGCGTGGAAGTAGCGGGTGTAGTCGGGGGTGAAGTGTTCGAGGCCGAGCTTGGAGTACTCCATGGGGGCGAAGGAGGGGGTGCGGGCGAGCCAGGTGAGGCGTTCGCGGCCGGCGGGGCGGGCGCGCAGGAGGTCGAGGAAGACTTCGGCGCCTGACTGGCCGGACCCGATGACGGTGACGTGTTCGGCGCCGAGGATGCGGGCGCGGTTGTCGAGGTAGTCGGCGGAGTGGATGACGGGGACGGTGGGGGCTTCGGCGAGGGGGCGCAGGGGTTCGGGGACGTAGGGGGCGGTGCCGATGCCGAGGGCGAGGTTGCGGGTGTGGGTGCGGCCGAGGGCTTCGGCTTCGCCGTCGGCGTCAAGTTGGGTGTAGTCGACTTCGAAGAGGTCGCGTTCGGGGTTCCAGCGGACGGCGTCGACCTGGTGGCCGAAGTGGAGGCCGGGGATGCGGCCGGCGACCCAGCGGCAGTAGGCGTCGTATTCGGCGCGTTGGATGTGGAACTGCTCGGCGAAGTAGAAGGGGAAGAGCCGTTCCTTGTGTTTGAGGTAGTTGAGGAAGCTCCAGGGGCTGGCGGGGTCGGCGAGGGTGACGAGGTCGGCGAGGAAGGGGACTTGGAGGGTGGCTCCGTCGAGGAGGAGTCCGGGGTGCCAGCGGAAGTCGCGGCGCTGGTCGTAGAAGGCGGTGGCGAGTTCGCCCGCTCCTTGGTGCGGCAGGCCGTGGGCGAGGGCGGCGAGGGACAGGTTGAAGGGGCCGATGCCGATTCCGACGAGGTCGTGGGGGGCATCGAGCTGGGCGGTCATCGGTGGGTGCTGCCTTCCAGGAGGGCGATGAGGGTGTCCAGGTCCCCCGCGGTGGTGTGCGGGTTGAGCAGGGTGGCTTTGAGCCAGAGGCGGCCGTCGGCGCGGGTGCGGCCGAGGACGGCGCGGCCTTGGTGCAGGAGGGTGCGGCGCAGGGTGGCGACCTGGGTGTCATCGGCGTGGGTGGGCCGGAAGAGCACGGTGGTGAGGGTGGGGGGTGCGTGGAGGGTGAAGCCGGGGTGGGTGTCGAGGCGTTCGGCGAGTTGGTGGGCGAGTGCGCAGGTGTGGTCGATGAGGCGGGCGAGGCCGTCGCGGCCCAGGGAGCGCAGGGTGGTGGCGATTTTGAGGGCGTCGGGGCGGCGGGTGGTGCGCAGGGAGCGGCCGAGGAGGTCGGGTAGGCCGGCTTCGGTGTCGTCGGGGGCGTTGAGGTAGTCGGCCTGGTGGGCGAGGGGGGCCAGCAGGGCGGTGTCGGGGACGGCGAGGAGTCCGGCGGCGACGGGCTGCCAGCCGAGTTTGTGCAGGTCGATGGTGAGGGAGGTGGCGCGGGCGAGGCCGGTGACCTTGTGGCGGTGGCGGGGGGTGAGGGCGAGGAGTCCGCCGTAGGCGGCGTCGATGTGGAGGTCGGCGCGGTAGCGGTCGCAGAGGTCGGCGATGGGGGGGAGGGGGTCGATGAGTCCGGCGTCGGTGGTGCCGGCGGTGGCGGTGACGAGGACGGGGCCGGGGGTGGTGGCGAGGGCTCGGGCGAGGTCGGCGGGGTCGAGGGTGCCGGTGGGGGTGGGCAGGGTGGTGGTCGGGGGGAGGCCGAGGAGCCAGGCGGCGCGGGGGACGGAGTGGTGGGCGTTGGCGCCGTGCAGGACGGTGAGGCGGGGGCCGTGGCGTTCGCGGGCCAGGAGCAGGGCGAGTTGGTTGGCTTCGGTGCCGCCGGTGGTGACGAGGGCGTCGGCGTGCGGGGTGTCGTAGAACTCGGCGGCGAGCGTGCGGGTGACGAGGGCTTCGATGGTGGAGGCGGCGGGGGCCTGGTCCCAGGAGTCGAGGGAGGGGTTGAGGGCGCTGGCGGCGAGGTCGGCGGCGGCTGCGACGGCGAGGGGCGGGCAGTGCAGGTGGGCCGCGCAGAGCGGGTCGGCGGGGTCGGCGGCGCCTGCGGTGAGGGTGTGGACGAGGGTCCGGAGCGCTTCGTGGTCCCCGGTTCCCTTCGTGGGCAGTACGTCGCCCAGTGCGGCCTGGACGCGGGCCGCGAGGGTGTCGGGGCCGCCGGCCGGAAGTGGCCCGCCGCGCTCCCGGGCTCCGCTGTGCAGGGCTTCGAGCACCGTGTCGAGGAGGGGCCGCAGGGCTGCGGGGCCGTCGGCTCCGCCGGCGAGGGGGGCCACTGTGCCGTGGCCGGGCGGCGCGGTCATCGGGTCCTCCGAGGGGGCCGGGGGCGGGGTGGGGCGGGGCCACCCGGCCGGTACAACGATCCGACCCGAATGGGGTAACCGCCGGGGTTTGTCCGGGATCGATTTCCGGCCGGTCCCCTGGCGGGCTGCGGCCCCGATGTGGCCGCGGCTCCGCCCCTGCCCGCCCCCCGTCCCCGGCTGGAGCCCCGGCACGGGCGCCGAAGCCCACCCCGCCCACCGCCGGTGGCTAGCCGCGGACGCGCAGGGCGCGGGCGAGGTCGTCGAGTTGGTCGACGAGCTTGCGGCGCAGGAGGGGGAGGATGTCGGGGTCGGCGAGGCAGGCGTGGCCGGTCTGGAGGTGGGACTCGTCGACGGCGTAGACGGGGAAGGCCCAGCGGCCGGCGGCTTCGCCGATGGCCGGGCCGCGGCGGGCGGCCAGCGCGACGGCGTCCGGGTAGAAGCGGCTGACGTAGGTGTGGACGAGGTCGGCCTGTTCGGGCTGCCAGAAGCCCTGGGCGGTGGCGCTGAAGAGGTAGTTGGAGAGGCTGTCGTCGTGGAAGAGGCGGTCCCAGGCGGCGGCCTTGGCCTGGGCGGTGGGCAGTGCGGCGCGGCAGCGGGCGGCGCCCTCCTGGCCGGTGGCGCTGGGGTCGGCGGCGAGGGCGGCGTCGATGTCGCCCTCGTCGACGGCGCCGAGGACGGCGAGGCGGGACAGGATGCGCCAGCGCAGCTCGGGGTCGAGGGCGGGGCCGCCGGGGACGGTGTCCTCGGCGAGCCAGGCGGCGGGGGTCTCGGGGTCGGTGGCGCTGTCGATGAGGGTGCGCACGGCGGTCAGCCGCAGGCCGGGGTCGGAGCCGTCCTCGGTGCGCTGCAGCAGGTCGCGGGCGATGGCGGTGACGGTGGCGAGGGCGGCGGTGCGCTGTTCGGGGGGGAGGTAGCGGGTGGCGATCTGGGTGCGGGCGAAGGTGAGGACGCCCTGGACGACGGCGAGGTCGCGTTCGGCGGGCAGGTGTGCGCCGGCGGCGGTGAGGTAGTCCTGTGGGTCGAGTTCGCCGTCGCGGACCATGTCGCGCAGGCAGTTCCAGACGACGGCGCGGGTGAGGGCGTCGGGGATGTCGCCCAGGCTGCGCAGGGCGGTGTCGAGTGAGGTCTCGTCGAGGCGGACCTTGGCGTAGGTGAGGTCGCCGTCGTTGAGGACGAGGAGGGCGGGGCGGGGGCCGCCGACGGAGAGGACCTCGTCGGAGGGGACGTCGAGGTGGGGGAAGTCGGTGCGGTGCAGGGTGCGGCCGTCGGCCGGGTCGCGGTGGTAGACGCCGGCGGCGATGCGGTGGGGGCGGCTGCCCTTGCGGTCGACGGTGAGGGTCCAGCCGGCGGGGCCTTGCGCGCTCTCCTCGATGTGCGGGGTGAGGGTGTCGATGCCGGTGGTGCGCAGCCAGACCCGGGCCCAGGCGTGGACGTCGCGTTCGGTGTGGGCGGCGAGGGAGTCGACGAAGTCGGCGAGGGAGGCGTTGGCGAACTTGTGGCGGGCGAAGTGGGTGTTGATGCCGGCGAGGAAGTCCTTCTCGCCGAGCCAGGCGACGAGTTGGCGCAGGGCGGAGGCGCCCTTGGCGTAGGAGATGCCGTCGAAGTTGAGGAGGGCGGAGGCGGTGTCGGGGACGTCGTCGGGGTCGGGGGCGACGGGGTGGGTGGAGGGGCGCTGGTCTGCGTCGTAGCCCCAGGCCTTGCGGGTGACGCCGAACTCGGTCCAGGTGTCGGTGAAGCGGGTGGCTTCGGTGAGGGTCTGGTAGCCCATGTACTCGGCGAAGGACTCGTTGAGCCAGATGTCGTCGAACCAGGCGAGGGTGACGAGGTCGCCGAACCACATGTGGGCCATCTCGTGGGCGATGACCATGGCGCGGGTCTGGCGTTCGGTGTCGGTGACGGCGGAGCGGTAGATGAACTCGTCGCGGAAGGTGACGAGGCCGGGGTTCTCCATGGCTCCGGCGTTGAACTCGGGTACGAAGGCCTGGTCGTAGGAGTCGAACGGGTAGGGCTCGGTGAACTTTTCCTGGTACCGGTCGAAGCAGTCCTTGGTGAGGGAGAGGATCTCCTCGGCGTCGGCGTCCATGTGGGGGGCGAGGGACCGGCGGCAGTGGATGGCGAAGGGCAGTCCGGCGTGTTCGGTGCCCACGCTGTGCCAGGGGCCCGCGGCGACGGCGGCGAGGTAGGTGGAGATGGGGGGCGTCGGGGCGGAGTCCCAGATGCCGGCGCCGTCGGCCTCGCGGGTCCCGGTGCGGGTGGTGATGCCGTTGGCCAGGACGGTCCAGTGGGCGGGGGCGGTGACGGTGAAGGCGAAGACGGCCTTGAGGTCGGGCTGGTCGAAGGCGGGGAAGACGCGCTGGACGTCGTCCATGAACATCTGGCTGTAGACGTACGTCTCCCCGTCCGCGGGGTCGGTGAAGCGGTGCAGGCCCTCGCCGGTGCGGGAGTAGCGCATGCGGGTGTCCAGGCGCAGCTCGTGGGGGCCTTGGGTGAGGCCGGGGAGCGGGAGGCGGTTGCCGTCGAGGGCGGCCGGGTCGAGGGGCCGGCCGTCGAGGGTGGCGGAGCGCAGTTCGTCCGGTTTCAGCTCCAGGAAGGTGTCCGCGTCAGTGCGGGCGGTGAAGCGGATGACCGTGGTGGAGTCGAAGGTGGTGTCGCCGGTGGTGAGGTCGAGGGTGACGGCGTAGTGGTGGACGTCGAGGAGCTGGGCTCGGAGATGCGCTTCGTTGCGCGTCAGTGCGGGCATGGGGACATGCTGCCGCACGGTGCGGCCCGGCCCCAGCGTGATGCGAGTCCTGTCCGAGTGGTGCTGGGCAGGGTGGGGCCATGACCTCTGACGTGACGGAATGGATCACCACGCCCATCGAGCCGCTGCTGCGCGGCGCCCTCGAGGTGGAGCGTACCGAGCAGGGCCTGGTGCCGCACCGGATGCCGGCGTGGGCGCGCAAGCAGCACCCGGCGGCTCAACTGGCCACCGTGGAGGCGCAGCCCTCCGGTGTGAGGCTGGTGTTCCGTACCCGGGCGACCGCCATCGAGCTGGACACGATGCCGACGAAGATCGTGTTCGTGGGTGGTCAGGACAATCCGGACGGCGTGTACGACCTGGTGGTGGACGGTCGGCTGGCGGGCCAGGCCACGGTGTCGGGGGGACACGAGTTCCGTTTCGACATGCGGACCCTGTCATCGGAGACCCGGTCCGGCGAGCCGGGTACGGCCCGTTTCTCCGGGCTGTCGGGTGACGTGAAGGACGTGGAGATCTGGCTGCCGCACAACGAGCGCACCGAGCTGATCGCCCTGCGGTCGGATGCGCCGGTGGAGGCCGCCGCGGACAGCGGCCGCCGGGTGTGGCTGCATCACGGCAGCTCGCTCAGCCAGGGCTCCAACGCGCAGAGCCCGTCGGGGACGTGGCCGGCGGTGGCGGCGGCGGCGGGCGGCGTGGAGCTGGTCAACATGGGGCTGGGCGGCAACGCCCTGCTCGATCCCTTCACCGCGCGTGCGATGCGGGACACTCCGGCGGACGTGATCAGCGTCAAGATCGGTATCGCCCTGGTGAACACCGACGTGATGCGGCTGCGGGCCTTCGCGCCGGCGGTCCACGGGTTCTTGGACACGATCCGCGAGGGGCACCCGGACACTCCGCTGCTGGTGGTTTCCCCGGTGCTGTGTCCCATGCACGAGGACACGCCGGGCCCGACCGCGCCGGACCTCGACGGCGAGCAGGTGAGCTACCGGGCCACCGGTGACCCGGCGGAGGTCGCGGCCGGGAAGCTGACGCTGACCGTGATCAGGCAGGAGCTGGCCCGGATCACGCAGCAGCGGGCGGCCGAGGATCCGAACCTGTACTACCTGGACGGTCTTTCGCTGTACGGCGAGAAGGACTTCGCCGAGCTGCCGCTGCCGGACCGGCTGCACCCGGACGAGGCGGGTCACCGTCTGATCGGTGAGCGCTTCGCGGAGCAGGTCTTCGCCGACGGGGGTCCGTTCGCGGCCCGTGCCTGATCCGGGACGTGCGTGAGGCCCGCCTCCCCCCGAGGGAAGGCGGGCCTCACACGTTCGTGATCAGTCCTCGCCGAGGTAGGCCTTGCGGACGTCCTCGTTGTGGAGGAGGTCCTGGCCGGTGCCGGAGAGCACGATCTTGCCGATCTCCATCACGTGCGCCTGGTCGGCCAGCGAGAGCGCGGCCTGGGCGTTCTGCTCGACGAGCAGGATGGTGGTACCGGTCGCCTTGAGCTCGGCGATGGTCGCCATGATCTTCTGCATCATCAGCGGGGACAGACCCATGGAGGGCTCGTCCAGCATGAGCAGCTTGGGCTGGCACATCAGGGCGCGGCCCATGGCGAGCATCTGCTGCTCGCCGCCCGAGAGGGTTCCGGCGGCCTGCTTGCGGCGCTCGCCCAGGATGGGGAAGAGCTCGTAGGCGCGCTGGACGTCCTTCTCGATGCCTTCCTTGTCGCTGCGCAGGAAGGCGCCGAGCTGGAGGTTCTCGGCGATCGTCAGCCGGGGGAAGATGTGGCGTCCCTCGGGGGAGTGCGCCAGCTTCATGGAGACGATCTGGTGGGCCGGGACACCGACGAGGGGCTTGCCGTCGAAGGTGATGCTGCCCGCGGTGGGCTTGAGGAGCCCGGAGAGGGTGCGCAGGGTGGTGGTCTTGCCGGCGCCGTTGGTGCCGACGAGGCAGACGATCTCGCCCTCGTTGACCTCGAAGGAGATTCCCTTGACGGCTTCGATCTTGCCGTAGGCGACCTTGAGGTCCTCGACCTTGAGCAGTGCGGTCACTTGGCCTCTCCTTCCGTGCTGGTGGTGCTGGTGGTGCTGTCCGCGTCGGCGTCCGCGTCGGCGTCCGCGTCGGCGTCCGCGTCGGCGTTGGCGTCGGCGGTTTCGGCCTCAGCCTCGGCTTCGGCGGCCTCGGCCTCGGCTTCGGCGGCCTCGGCCTCGGCGTGGGCCTCGGCGGCCTCGACCTCGGCGACCTCCTCCTCGCCCGGCGCGCCCTCGAAGGGGGTGCCGAGGTAGGCGGCGATGACGCGCTCGTCACCCTGGACCTCTGCCGCCGTGCCCTCGATGAGCTTCTCGCCCTGGACCAGGCAGGCGACGCGGTCGCAGAGGTTGAAGATGAAGCGCATGTCGTGCTCGATGACGAGGACGGCGATGCCCTTGTCGCGGATGGCGAAGATGAGTTCTTCGGCCGCCCGCGTCTCCTGCGGGTTCATGCCGGCGGTCGGCTCGTCCAGGAGGATGAGGCCGGGGTCGCTGGCGAGGGCGCGGGCGATCTCCAGCTTGCGCTGCTCGCCGTAGGGCAGGTTCTTGGCGAGGTGGCCGGCCTTGTGCTGCAGGCCGATGAACTCCAGGAGTTCCATGGCGCGTGCTTCGCTGGCGGCTTCGGCCTTCTTGAAGCCGGGGCCGCGCAGCAGGGCCGACCAGAGGCCTTCCTTCGTGCGGGTGTGGCGTCCGACCAGGACGTTCTCCAGCACGGTCATGTTGTGGAAGAGCCGGATGTTCTGGAAGGTACGGGCGATGCCGGCCGCGGTGACCTTGTGGGGCTTGGGCGGCAGGACGGTGCCCTTGTAGCTGACGCTTCCCTCGGTGGGGACGTACAGCCCGGTGAGGCAGTTGAAGAAGGTGGTCTTGCCGGCGCCGTTGGGGCCGATGAGGCCGACGATCTCGCCGGCGTTGACCTTGAGGTCGACGCCCTTGACCGCGGTGAGGCCGCCGAAGCGCATGGTGACGCCGCTGGCTTCCAGCACGGTGGTCGTGGTGGTGGTGTCTGTGGTGGTCATGTCGTTCACGCCCCCGCCTTGGCGGTGGCCAGGTCCGTGGGGGCCTGGTCAGCGGTGTCGTCGTGGTACTCGAGCTGCGCCCGCTTGTTGGCGATGAGGCCTTCGGGGCGGAAGCGCATGAGCAGGATGAGGGCGATGCCGAAGGCGAGGAGCTGGTAGTCCTGGAGGAAGGCCAGCTTCGCCGGGATCAGGAAGAGGAGTGCGGCGCCGAGGATGGGTCCGCGGATGGTGCCCATGCCGCCCAGGATGACGGCGGCGAGGAGGAACGCGGAGTTCGGCGGCACGGGGCCGGCGAAGACGTAGTTCTCGGGGACGACCGTGCTGTTGACGTGTGCCTGGACGGTGCCGGCGAGGCCGGCGAGGGTGGCGCCGAGGGCGAAGGCGATCAGCTTGACCTTGAAGCCGTTGATGCCCATGGCCTCGGCGGCGGTCTCGTCCTCGCGGATGGCGACCCAGGCGCGGCCGATGCGGCTGTTGCCGGCGCGGGAGAAGACCAGCACCACCAGGGCCATGACCAGCAGCATCAGGAAGTAGTAGTTGGCGTATGCACCGAGGACGATGCCGCCGACCGTGTGGGACTCCCCGAAGTTCCACCCGAACAGGTCCAGGTGGGGGATGTTCGGGATGCCGTTCGGGCCGTTGGTGATGTCCGGACCGGAGTCGCCGTCGAGGTTGCCCATGGCGATGCGGAAGATCTCTCCGAAGCCGAGGGTGACGATGGCGAGGTAGTCGCCGCGCAGGCGCAGGGTCGGCGCACCGATGACCACGCCGAAGACCAGCGAGGCGAGGGCACCGACGATGACCGCCGCCCAGAAGGGCAGGTGGACGCCGAAGGCGGAGGCGGTGCTTCCGGAGACCAGTGCCGCCGTGTAGGCGCCGACGCCGAGGAAGGCGACGTAACCGAGGTCGAGGAGGCCGGCGAGGCCGACGACGACGTTGAGGCCGAGGGCGACGGTCGCGAAGATCAGGATGTTGACCGCGATGAGCGTGTACGTGTCGCCGCTCTGCTGGATGAACGGGAAGGCGATCGCGGCGGCCGCGGTACCGATCAGCGTGACCTGGCGGTGCTTCGCGGTGATGCTGCCGAGCCGGTCGAAGAGGCCGGACTTGAGCAGGGCGAAGGCCGCGAAGCCGACGATGATCAGGTACGTGACGAAGAGCTGCGGCTCCTTGTCGTCGGTGTCGATGCCGAAGGTGACCACGTAGAGGCCGAGGGCGAAGACGCCGGTGATGACGAGGATCTCGGCCCAGGCCGGCAGCTGCTTGGCGGGGGCCGCCTTGCGGCTGTCGTCGGGGAGCTTGTACGCGGCGAGGGCCGGGACGAGCGAGCCGACGAGGGCGACGTAGGCGCCGGGCTCCAGGTGGGCGAAGCCGCCCAGGACCACGGCGATGGAGATGACCGTGAACCAGGTGCCGGCCAGGGTGCCGAGCGACAGGATCCAGACGGGCTTGCGGGCGCCGGTGGGGCTGAGCCAGCGCAGGCCCTTGACGCCGAGCGCGGAGAGCGCGAAGGCGGCGGTCAGGAGGCCGGCGATCAGGCTGAGGAACTGGATGGGCGCCGGGCTGCCGTTGTAGGTGAGGTCACCGGGGAAGTCGGGCGTCCAGGTCCAGCGGAGGTAGGCGCTGATGACGGTCAGGAGGCTGCCGCCGATGACCGCGTAGAGGAGTGCGGCGGGGGCGGGGCCCTGCTTGGCGACGGCGGTCTGCGGGGTGGTGTTGGTGGTCATGGTTCTCACGCCCGATCCGCGACGCGCTCGCCGAGCAGGCCTTGGGGCCGCACGAGGAGGACGACGATGAGGAGTACGAACGCCCAGACGTTGGACCAGGCTCCACCGCCGAGCTGCTGCATGCCGGGGATCTCTTCGATGTACGCGATCGAGAGGGCCTCGGCGAGGCCGAGGACGACGCCGCCGACCATGGCGCCGTAGATGTTGCCGATGCCTCCGAGGACGGCGGCGGTGAAGGCCTTCAGTCCGAGGATGAAGCCCATCTCGAAGTTGATCTGGCCCTTGTCGAGGCCGTAGGCGACGGCGGCGACGGCGGCGAACGCGGCACCGATGGCGAAGGCCATGACGATGATGCGGTCGGTGTTGATGCCCATCAGCTTCGCGGTGTCCGGGTCCTGCGCGGTGGCCTGCATGGCGCGGCCGCTGCGGCTCTTGGAGACGAAGACGCCGAGCGCGAGCATGCACAGCGGGGCGAGGATGAGGACGAAGAGGTCCGCGCGCTGGATGGCCAGGCTGTCGGTGATCTTGAAGGCGGCGCCCTTGAACTCAGGGAAGCTGACGGCCTTCTTGGCGTCCGGGTAGAACTGCCAGACAAGCTGCTGGAGCGCGATCGAGAGGCCGATTGCGGTGATGAGCGGGGCGAGCCGTGGAGCGCTGCGCAGGGGACGGTAGGCGAAGCGTTCGGCTGCGGTGGCGACGAGGACCGAGGCGAGTGCGCCTCCGACGATCATGACCGGTATCGCGATCAGCAGGGAGGTGCCGGTCGGGAGGATGGCGTAGGCGGTGAGCGCGCCGAAGCCGCCGATCATGAAGATCTCGCCGTGGGCGAAGTTGATGAGCTGGACGATGCCGTAGACCATGGTGTACCCGATGGCGATGAGGCCATAAAGGGCACCGAGGGCAAGGCCGTTGGCCAGCTGTTGCGGCAGTTCGTGCACCGCAGGGCCTCCGATGAGCGTGTCGGATAAGACTCCGCGCGAGGGCGCTGTTTGCGCCCTCGCGCGGCTGGTTCTTTTTGAGGGGGGTCAGGCCGTCGGGACGGACCGGACCGAGGTCCCGGCTAGCGGGACGCGGGGACTACTGGTTGAAGGTGTCGCTCTTGACGTCGATCCACTTGCCGCCCTCGACCTTGTAGACCGTGAGCTGCTTGTTGGTGGTGTCGCCGTACTCGTCGAAGGCGACCTTGCCGGTCACACCCTCGAAGGAGACCTTGCCGAGGGCCTCGACGACCTTGGCGCGGGCGTCGGTGGGCAGCTTGCCGCCGTTGGCGGCGACAGCGGCCTTGACGGCCTGGATGACGGCCCAGCCGGCGTCGTAGGAGTAGCCGCCGTACGCGGCGTACGGGTCCTTGTAGCCGCCCGCCTTGTAGTCCTCGATGAACTGCTTGGCGGTGGGGAGCTTCTCGACCGGGTAGCCGATGGAGGTGGACAGGTCACCCTCGTTGGCCTCGCCGGAGGCGGTGATGAAGGCGGGGTCCTGGATGCCGTCGCCGCCCATGAGCGGGATGTTGGCGCCGGTCTTCTTGATCTGGTCGGCGAGCAGGCCGCCCTCGGGGTACTGGCCGCCGAAGTAGACGGAGTCGGCACCGGAGGACTTGACCTTGTCGGCGGTGGAGGAGAAGTCGGTCTCCTTCACGGTGACGTGGTCGGTACCGACGACCTCGCCGCCGAGCTTCTTGAACTCGTCGGAGAAGATCGCGGCCAGGCCGGCGCCGTAGGTCTGCTTGTCGTCGACGACGAAGACCTTCTTCTTGCCGGCGTCCTTGAAGAGGTACTGGGCGGCGAACTTGCCCTGGACCACGTCGGTGGCGGCGGTGCGGAAGTAGGTCGGGAAGGGACGCTTGAACTCGCCCTTGCCCCAGTTGTCGCCCTGGCTGAGCGAGGGGTTGGTGTTGGCCGGGGAGACCTGGGCCAGGTTCGCCGAGGCGAAGACGCCCTGCATCTGCTGGGCCACACCGGAGTTCAGCGGGCCGACGACGCCGAGGACGTCCTTGTTGCCGACGAGCTTGGTGGCGTTGGCCTGACCGGAGGCGGGGACCGCCTGGTCGTCGAGGGCCTCGACCTTGAACTCGATGCCGGGGACCTCGTTGTTCTTGTTGGCCGTCTTGGCCGCGAGGTCGACCGAGTTCTTGATGCCCTGGCCGAGGGCGGAGAGCGAGCCGGTGAGGGGAGCGTCCACGCCGATGACGACGACGGTCTTCTTGCCGCCGGACGTGTCCCCGGTCTTCGCCTCGTCGCGCGATCCGCAGGCGGTGAGGGTCAGTGCTCCCGTGGTGATCACGGTGGTGAGGACGAGCAAAGAACGGTGTCGCACGATTCTTCCTTTCCCTGGCGCGGCTCCCTCTGTGAGGTGCCGTTCGGTCGCCGGGCCGCACTGGGATGTACAGCGGCCGTGCTGGTCGCGCCCAGCGGCGCGGTGACTGGCCGTGACTCTAGGCCCGAGGTGGCGAACACGGGGAGCGGAGAAAGGAGGATGTGACGCTCTTGTTATGCCAAGGCCAAGAATGCGTGGTGGGAGTGTGGACAAATCAGACATTTAACTACGTCTGTGATCGTCCGCATTCTGAGAAATGCCTGTTCCCCTAAGGGGCTTGAGGCCTTCATGCACCTGTCTTAGATCAAATTCGGCCGAATGTGGCAGCGCGTGTCCGAAAGAATCCGCGGGGTGGCCATTCCCAGCGGAAAAGGGGGATTCCGTACGGCATGGTCATTACGGAGCGTCATCATCTGCGGTGTTCCATTGGCGCGGGATGGATCTTGCCGGGATGTCGAAAGGGCCCGCCACCTGCGGCGGGGCGATATGGCGGCACGTGCCCGGAAGCCGGACAACGCGCTCGGAATGCGGTGACCTGGGTCACGTCGGAGGGCGCCAGTTCTCCGAGCTCCACGTCGCGCCGTTCTGCTCGGCGCAGCGCTGCGCCACGAACCGGTCGATCAGCTCAAGTGCCTTGTCCCGCCCGGCCGTTCGCTCCTCGGCGCGTCCCGCGGCCACCGCGTCCTCGTGGATCGCGTACTGGTCGTTGGACAGGCCCTTCTGTTCCCAGTCCAGGCCGGACCATTTCGTGCCCAGAAGCGTCTCCCTCGCCCAGTAGGACACGAGGCTGGTGCAGATCTGTGCGGGCGAGGAGGGGCTGGGAGCGGGGCTGTGCGTGCCCGCCGCGGGCGGTGGGGCGGAAGGCGAGCATCCGGTCAGGGCGCCGGCCAGGGCGAGCGCCGCGGGCAGGGTGGCGGCGGCGTACCGGACCGTGGAGCGTGGCGGTGTCCCCATGAGGGGAAGGTAGGCGGTCACCATCGGTGACACAACAGATGGGGACGGGGCAGGTGCGGACTGGCGGATTCCGGGCGGGTGGGGGCGGAAGAGGGCGCGCCCGCGGGCGCAGCCGAAAACGGGCACAGGCCCGGACGCGCCGCCCGTGGGGGCGGGGGTCCGGGCCTGCGCAGGGCCCGTGGCCAAGGCGTCGGGCGCCCCGAAGAGGGGGCGAGGCCGGTGTCAGGCTCCGGCGGCGGCCTGGCCGCCCGCCGGGTCCGCGTCGCGCAGCAGGCAGGTCAGGCGGGCGGTGCAGACGCGCCGCTCCTGCTCGTCGCTGATCACGACCTCGTAGGTGGCCGTGGAGCGCCCCCGGTGGACGGGGGTGGCGACTCCGGTGACCACACCGGAGCGCACGCCCCGGTGGTGGGTGCAGTTCAGGTCCACACCGACGGCGATCTTGGTGATGCCGCCGTGCATCATGGCGCCGACGGAGCCGAGGGTCTCGGCGAGGACGGCGGAGGCCCCGCCGTGCAGCAGCCCGTACGGCTGGGTGTTGCCCTCGACCGGCATGGTGGCCACGACCCGCTCGGCCGAGGCCTCGAGGATCCTGATGTCCATGCGCTCGCCGAGGTGGCCCGCCGAGAACAGCGAGGGCAGGTCGATGCCCAAGGCCGCGTACTCCTCGAGGACCTCCTGCGGGAACTTCACTGCGTGCTGCTCGCCCATGGGCCGGCTCCGTTCGTCAACGCTCGTTAACCATCTTGTCCTGAGGTCGTTCTATCAGGCCGGTTCGAAGCGGATGACGACGGACTTGCTCGCCGGGGTATTGCTGGTGTCCGCGGTGGAGTCGAGCGGGACCAGCACGTTCGTCTCGGGGTAGTACGCGGCCGCGCAGCCGCGGGCGGTCGGGTAGTGCACGACGCGGAAGCCGGGGGCCCGCCGCTCGACGCCGTCCTTCCACTCGCTGACCAGGTCGGTGTACGCGCCGTCCGCGAGCCCCAGCTCGGCGGCGTCCTCGGGGTTGACCATCACGACGCGGCGGCCGCCGCTGATCCCGCGGTAGCGGTCGTCGAGCCCGTAGATCGTGGTGTTGTACTGGTCGTGGCTGCGCAGGGTCTGCAGGAGCAGCCGCCCCTGGGGAACCTTCGGGTACTCCACCGGCGCGGCCGTGAAATTGGCCTTGCCGGTCTTCGTGGGGAAGCGCCGCTCGTCGCGCGGGGCGTGCGGCAGCCGGAACCCGCCCGGGCGGGCCACCTTGGCGTTGAAGTCCTCGAAGCCCGGGACCACGCGGGCGATCCGGTCGCGGATGGCCCCGTAGTCCTTCTCGAACTCCTCCCACGGCGTCTTCGAGGCACTGCCCAGGACGGCGCGGGCCATGCGGGCCACGATGGCCGGCTCGGAGAGCAGGTGGGGGCTGGCGGGGGCGAGGTTTCCGCGGGAGGAGTGGACCAGGCCCATGGAGTCCTCGACGGTCACGAACTGCTTGCCGCCGGCCTGTACGTCCTTGTCGGTCCGGCCCAGGGTGGGCAGGATCAGGGCGCGCCTGCCGGTGACCGCGTGGGAGCGGTTGAGCTTGGTGGAGACGTGCACGGTCAGGGAAGCCCGGCGGATCGCGGCCTCGGTGACCTCGGTGTCGGGGGTGGCGCCGACGAAGTTGCCGCCCATGGCGAAGAGGACCTTGGCCTCGCCGTCGCGCAGGGCCCGGATGGAGCGGACCACGTCGAACCCGTGGTGCCGGGGCGAGGTGATCGCGAACTCGCGGTCAAGGGCGTCGAGGAAGGCGGGCGCCGGCCGCTCGAAGATCCCCATGGTGCGGTCGCCCTGCACGTTGGAGTGGCCGCGGACCGGGCAGACGCCCGCGCCGGGGCGGCCGATGTCGCCGCGCAGCAGGAGGAGGTTGACGACCTCGCGGATGGTGGCGACGGCGTGCTTGTGCTGGGTCAGGCCCATGGCCCAGCAGACGATCGTGCGCTTCGAGTCCAGGATCATGGCGAGGGCGCGCTCGATCTCGGGCCGGGTCAGGCCGGTGGCCGCGAGGGTCTCCGGCCAGTCGGCCTCCTTGGCAGCGGCCGCGAACGCGTCGTAGCCGTGGGTGTGTTCACGGATGAACGCCTCGTCGGTGGCCCCGTCCGCCTCGATGACCAGCTTGTTCAGGAGGCGGAAGAGCGCCTGGTCGCCGCCGATGCGGATCTGCAGGAACAGATCGTTGAGGGCGGTGCCCTTGAGCATGCCGAGGGGGCTCTGGGGGTTCTTGAACCGCTCCATGCCGGCCTCGGGCAGCGGGTTCACCGAGATGATCTTCGCGCCGGCGGCCTTGGCCTGCTCCAGGGCGGAGAGCATGCGCGGGTGGTTGGTCCCCGGGTTCTGCCCGGCCACGATGATCAGTTCGGCCTGGTGGAGGTCTTCCAGGGAGACGCTGCCCTTGCCGATCCCGATGGTCTCGTTCAGCGCGGAGCCCGAGGACTCGTGGCACATGTTGGAGCAGTCGGGCAGGTTGTTCGTGCCGAATTCACGGGCGAAGAGCTGGAAGAGGAACGCCGCCTCGTTGCTGGTGCGGCCCGAGGTGTAGAAGAGGGCCTCGTCGGGGGAGGCCAGGGCGTGCAGCTCCTCCGCGATGATCGCGAAGGCCCGCTCCCAGCTCACCGCCTCGTACCGGTCGCCGCCCTCGGGCAGGTACATCGGCTGCGTGATGCGGCCCTGCTGTCCCAGCCAGTAGCCCGACCGGCCGGCCAGATCGGCCAGCGGGTGCGCGGCGAAGAACTCCGGGGTGACCCGGCGCAGGGTGGCCTCCTCCGCCACGGCCTTGGCGCCGTTCTCGCAGAACTCGGCGGTGTGCCGCTTGTCGCCCTCGGGCCAGGCGCAGCCGGGGCAGTCGAAGCCGTCCTTCTGGTTGACCTTGAGCAGGGTGCGGGCGGTACGGGCCAGCCCCATCTGCTGCTGCGCGATCTTCAGGGTGTGCCCGATCGCGGGGAGCCCGGCGGCCGCGTGCTTCGGAGGCGCGACCTGGGGCGCGTCCTGTACCGGATCACCTGCGGGCGGCTTGGTGGCCATGGCGCTCCCCTTCGAGCAGTCTTCGCGTACACATCCGATCCTGTCACGCTCCGCCGACATCGCCGACGGCGGATTTGCCGCCCCGCACAGGCCGTCCGGATTTGTCGGTGGGGGCGCCTAGGATCGGGGGCGTGGCAGAGACAGCATCGAAGAAGACCGACCAGACGACCGCAGCGGACCGCCCCCGCCTGATGCTCATGGACGGGCACTCCCTGGCGTACCGGGCGTTCTTCGCGCTGCCCGCGGAGAACTTCACGACCGCGACCGGCCAGCCGACCAACGCCATCTACGGCTTCGCGTCGATGCTGGCGAACACGCTGCGCGACGAGGCGCCCACGCACTTCGCGGTGGCGTTCGACGTCTCGCGCAAGACGTGGCGCTCGACGGAGTTCCCCGAGTACAAGGCGAACCGCTCCAAGACCCCCGACGAGTTCAAGGGGCAGGTCGAGCTGATCGGCGAGCTGCTCGACGCGATGCACGTGCCGCGGTTCGCCATCGACGGCTACGAGGCCGACGACGTCATCGCGACGCTGGCGACGCAGGCGGAGGCCCTCGGCTTCGAGGTGCTGATCGTCACGGGCGACCGGGACTCCTTCCAGCTCGTCTCCGAGCACACCACCGTGCTGTACCCGACCAAGGGCGTCTCCGAGCTGACGCGGTTCACCCCGCAGAAGGTCGAGGAGAAGTACGGACTCACCCCCCAGCAGTACCCGGACTTCGCCGCGCTGCGCGGCGACCCGTCGGACAACCTGCCCGGCATCCCGGGCGTCGGCGAGAAGACCGCCGCCAAGTGGATCACCCAGTTCGGGTCCTTCGCGCAGCTCGTCGAGCGCGCCGAGGAGGTCAAGGGCAAGGCCGGGCAGAACTTCCGGGACCACCTGGAGTCCGTCAAGCTCAACCGCGTCCTGACCGAGATGGTCAAGGACGTGGAGCTGCCCAAGTCGCCCGCCGACCTGACCCGCCTCCCCTACGACCGGTCCGCTGTCACCGGGGTCCTGGACGTACTGGAGATCCGCAACGCCTCGCTGCGCGAGCGGCTGCTGGCCGTGGACCCGGGCGCGGCCGAGGCCGAGGCGCCGGCTCCGGTGGCCGCGGGTGTGGAGCTGGACGGCTCGGTGATCGGCGCGGGCGAGCTCGCGCCGTGGCTCGAGGCCCGCGCCGGCGCGCCGCTCGGCATCTCCACCGTCGACAGCTGGGCGCTGGGCCAGGGCAACGTCAGCGAGATCGCACTGGCCGCCGCCGACGGGGCGGCCGCCTGGTTCGAGCCGTCCGAGCTGGACGAGTCCGACGAGCGGGCCTTCGCGGCCTGGGCCGCCGATGCCGCGCAGCCGAAGGTGGTGCACAACGCCAAGGGCCTGATGCGGGTCTTCCCCGAGCACGGCTGGACCCTCGCCGGCGTCACCATGGACACCGCGCTCGCCGCCTACTTGGTCAAGCCGGGCCGCCGGTCCTTCGCCCTGGACCTGCTGTCCAACGAATACCTGCACCGCGAGCTGGCGCCGGCCGCCGCCGACGGGCAGCTGGCCTTCGGCGCCGACGAGACGGCCGAGGCGGAGGCGCTGATGGCGCAGGCCCGCGCCGTCCTGGACCTGGGCGAGGCCTTCACCGGCAAGCTCGCCGAGGTCGGGGCGGTGGAGCTGCTGCACGACATGGAGCTGCCGACGTCCGAGCTGCTGGCCCGGATGGAGCGGGCCGGCATCGCCGCCGACCGCGACCACCTGGAGGCCATGGTGCAGCAGTTCGCCGGAGCGGTGCAGCAGGCGGTGAAGGAGGCGCACGCGGCGGTCGGCCACGAGTTCAACCTCGGCTCGCCCAAGCAGCTCCAGGAGATCTTCTTCGGCGAGCTGGACCTGCCGAAGACCAAGAAGACCAAGACCGGCTACACCACGGACGCGGACGCACTGGCCTGGCTGGCCACGCAGACCGACCACGAACTCCCGGTGATCATGCTGCGCCACCGGGAGCAGGCCAAGCTGCGCGTCACCGTCGAGGGCCTGGTCAAGACGATCGGCGCCGACGGCCGCGTGCACACCAGCTTCAGCCAGACCGTCGCCGCGACCGGCCGGCTGTCCTCCACCGACCCCAACCTGCAGAACGTGCCGGTGCGCACCGACGAGGGCCGCGCCATCCGCCGTGGCTTCGTCGTCGGCGAGGGCTACGAGTCCCTCATGACCGCCGACTACAGCCAGATCGAGCTGCGCGTGATGGCCCACCTCTCCGAGGACGAGGGCCTGATCGAGGCGTTCGCGACCGGCGAGGACCTGCACACCACCGTCGCCTCCCAGGTGTTCGGCGTGGAGCGGTCCGCGGTCGACGCCGAAATGCGGCGCAAGATCAAGGCGATGTCCTACGGGCTGGCGTACGGGCTGTCCGCCTTCGGCCTCTCGCAGCAGCTGAACATCGACCCCGCCGAGGCCCGCGGCCTGATGGAGACCTACTTCGAGCGGTTCGGCGGGGTGCGGGACTACCTGCGCCGCGTCGTCGACGAGGCCAGGGCCACCGGCTACACGGCGACGGTCTTCGGACGCCGCCGGTACCTGCCCGACCTGGGCAGCGACAACCGCCAGCGCCGCGAGGCCGCCGAGCGGATGGCGCTCAACGCCCCCATCCAGGGCACCGCCGCCGACATCGTCAAGGTCGCGATGCTGCGCGTGGACAAGGCGATCGTCGCGGCCGGGCTGGCGTCGCGGATGCTGCTCCAGGTCCACGACGAAATCGTGCTCGAGATCGCCCCGGGCGAGCGCGAGCGGGTGGAGGAGCTGGTGCGCCGCGAGATGGGCGCCGCCGTCGAGCTCCGGGCCCCGCTGGACGTGTCCGTGGGCGTCGGCTCCGACTGGGAGTCCGCCGCCCACTGACCCGCCCGCCCGCCCGGGAACCGCGCTGCGCCCGTCCCCGCTATGCGGTGGGGACGGGCGTTCGCGCGTCCTCGCTATGCGGTGGGGACGGGCGTTCGCGCGTCCTCGCCCGTGGGGGAGCGGTCGCCGCGGTGCCGGAGCCGTACCGCGGCCCCGTACAGCAGCAGGCCCACGGCGAGGCCGCCGCCCGCACCGAAACAGACGGTCGGGATGATGTCGAGCGGCGTGCGGATCCGGTCGAAGAACGTGAAGAAGCGGATCACGCGCACCGTGACCCCGGCCGCCACGCACCCCACGAGCAGGGCCGCCGCACCTCCGGCCTCGAGACGGGTCAGCACCGGCACGGACGCGGGCACGGGGCGGGGCGCGATCCGGCGCAGCGCGGTGGCCGCGAACCAGACGAGGGCGCAGGCGGCGGCCGCCGAACTCCCGTACTGCAGGTACGAGTAGAGGGGCAGGCCGAAGGCCAGCGGCTCACCGAGCGCGGGCAGGGCATTGGTTCCCCAGCGGTCCAGGTGCGTGAAGCTGTCCCACACCACGTGCGTGAGGGAGCCCGCGACCGCCGACAGGTAGAACCAGAGGGCGAGCGCGCGCAGTTGGCGCCCCCGCCAGTGCTCGCCCCGCACGAAGGCGTGCACCCGCCCCCGCCAGGCGCGCGGCAGGAGCGCGACCAGCGGCTCGCGCAGCAGCAGCCAGTACGCCACGAGGACGGCGGTGAGCGCGGCGTCCGCAGTGAGCACGCCCGGCAGGGAGTGCGTGAAGGCGCCGTACGACATCACTCCGCCCACGACCGCGTCGGCGAAGTAGAACGTGTCCGGTGCGAACGATCCGAGGACCAGCGCCGAGGCGACCAACGGCCCCCGCGCCCGCCCGGTCCGACGGACGGCCGGAAGGACGGCAGCCGCATGGCTGAGGGTGAACGGCATGGCGGTGCTCCTGGTGCGTGTCGGTCCGGACCAGTATGCGCGACCTGCCCAGGACGTGGGGATGTGGTGAATTCCACCTCGTCGTGCGTGCCCTGTGCAGGGAGTTGACGTAGGGTCACGCCGACGTCGAGGGGGAGGGGTCCAGCTCATGTCGGCTCGCATATTCGGACGCAGGCTGCGCAGGGGCGCGGCGGCAGCCCTGGTCTCCGCGCTGGTGGTCGCCGCCGTGACCGCCTCCCAGGGGCCGGCCGCCGGGCGCGCGGAACGGATCTCCGCGGCCGGGGACGGCGCCGCGCACCCCCTCCCGGACGCCGGAGCCGGAGGGGACGGCTCCTACTTCACCGAACTCCCGCCGCTGGTGAGCCCCGAGCCGCCGGCCGTGGTGCTGCCGGACGGACCTCCTGCGGCCGCCGCCGGGCAGGCGGCGCCCGAGACCGTTCCCGCGGCCGGGGACGCGGGCGCGGCGGTCGCCTTCGCCGCCGGTGCGCAGGGGATACCCGCGAGCGTGCTCGCCGCGTACCTGCGGGCGGAGAAGACGGTGGGGGAGAGCGACGCCCGCTGCGGGCTGCGCTGGCAACTGCTGGCGGCGATAGGCAAGGTGGAATCCGGGCAGGCGCGCGGCGGCCGCGTGGACGCGTCCGGGACCACGCTGCGGCCGATCCTGGGCCCCGTGCTCGACGGCAACGGCTTCGCGAACATACCGGACACGGACGGCGGGGCGTACGACGGGGACGCCCGGTACGACCGGGCGGTCGGGCCCATGCAGTTCATCCCCTCCACATGGGCCGCCTGGGGCCAGGACGCGGACGGCGACGGGCGGCGGAACCCCAACAACGTGTACGACGCGGCCCTCGCAGCCGGGCGGTACCTGTGCGCGGGCAGCCGCGACCTGGGGGTGGAGGCCGACCTGGACCGGGCCGTGCTCTCGTACAACCACTCCGCGGAGTACCTGCGGACGGTGCGGTCCTGGTTCACCTACTACCTCAAGGGGACGCACCAGGTCCCGGACGCGGGGGGCACGCCCGCCCCCGCACCTGCGCAGACCCGGCCGAACCCGCAGCCGAGCCCGAGCCCGAGCCCTGAGCCGGACCCGAAGCCGTCCCCGACTCCCACTCCTGCGCCGACGCCTACTCCTACGCCCACGCCTACGCCGGACCCGAAGCCGACCCCCACGCCCACCCCGAGCCCCACGCCCACCCCGGCCCCCACCCCGGCCCCGACTCCGACACCCACGCCCAGTCCCACGCCGACTCCCCGCCCCACTCCCCCTCGCACTCCCGCCCCGACCGCTTCCCCGACGCGTGCGCCGAGCCCGAGCCCGAGTGTGAGCCCGAGTGCGAGCCCGAGTACGAGTCGGCCCCCGACGGCCACCGCGACCGCCGAGCCCGCGGCTCCCGAGCCGTCCGCCTCCGCCGCGCCCTCCCCGTCCGCCACGCCGACGCCGACTGCCTCGGGGGAAACCCCGTAGTCGAACGGTTCTCATCTCGCGTCCGCATTGCTACGGTGCCTCCGCCCTGACGCCCTATCAGATTCCGGAGGCCCGGCATGCGCGCATTCACCGCCGCCGCCGGCGGGCTCGTGCTCGCGGTGCTCCTCGTCCTCGCCATCACGGCGCTCGGGGCGCCCGAAGGCACGACCTCGCCCAAGCCCCTGCTCACCACCGCGCCCCCCGCGCCCGGACAGTAGAGGAGGGCCCGGTCATGCGACGCAGAGCGAGCCTCGTCCTGCTGGCCCTCGCCGTGTTCTGCGCGGCCCTCGCACCGCTGCTGCGCTGGTACGCGTACCCGCGGCTCGCCAAGATCCCGCCGAACCAGTACCAGGAGATGGTCCTGGAGGCGAAGGACGCCACCCTCCTCGACTACTTCAACGGCATGCAGCCCAAGAAGGTCGACAAGGTCACCATCGTCCAGACGCTCAAGGGCAACGTCGAGGCCTCGAAGGAGATCGAGTCCAGCGCCGGCAAGGACGTCGTGGTCTGGGACACGCTGACGCACATCATGGACCCGGAGGGGAAGATGGTCTCCCAGATCCCGGAGCGCTACATCTTCGACGCCCACACCCAGGACCCGGTGCACGCCACCGGCGAGATGGTCGACGGGGACCCGGTCACACGGCAGGGCATCGAGTTCAAGTGGCCGTTCTTCACCGAGCCGCGCGACTACCTGTACTTCGACGCGCAGACCCGCACCTCCTCGCCGATCCACTACGTCGGCCCGCGCACCTACCGCGGCATGGACGTCTACTACTTCGAGCAGACCGTCCCGTGGACCAAGGTCGCCATGCCGAAGAAGATGCCGATCGAGGGCATCGACCCGGCGACGATCGAGGCGACCACCGGCACCACCCTCTGGTACACGACCAAGGCGATGTTCTGGGTCGACCCGGTGACCGGGGCCCCTGTCAACGCCGAGCAGGAGATCCAGCAGGAGATGCGCGGCGGGATCGCGGCGGGCGGACCCGACGGCAAGCTCACCGCCTTCGCCGGGCACGTGAAGATGCGCGAGGACTACGCGAAGTACACCCTCGACCTGGTCGCCTCGAACCGCACGAAGGTCCTCGCGCTGCACACCTACGCCCCGGTCGGCCTGGCGGCCGGCGGGCTGGTGCTCCTGGCGCTCGCGCTGTGGCTGCAGGCGAGGAGCCGGCGCGGCCCGCGGGAGGAGGTCAGCGCCTGAGCCGGGCGTTGGTGTGGCGGGTGGGCTCCGCGGTGGACGGGTCCTCGGGCCACGGGTGCTTGGGGTAGCGGCCGCGCAGCTCGGCGCGGACGGCGCGGTAGCCGCCCTGCCAGAAGGAGGCGAGGTCGGCGGTGACCGCGGCGGGCCGTCCGGCCGGCGACAGCAGGTGGACGAGGACGGGCACGCCCGCGATCCGGGGGGTCTCGGCCAGGCCGAACAGCTCCTGGAGCTTGACGGCGAGCACCGGCTGCCCGTGTTCGGCGGAGTAGTCCACCCGGATCCGGGATCCGCTGGGCACCTCGAGGCGTTCCGGAGCCAGCTCGTCCAGCCGGGAGGCCTCGCCGGTGGCCCAGGGGAGGAGCCGGGTCAGGGCCTGCCCCGCGTCGATCCGTCCGAGATCCGCCCGGCGCCGGGCCCGCGACAGCTCGGGCTCCAGCCAGTCGCCGGCGCGGTCCAGCAGGGCGCCGTCGTCGGCCACGTCGGGCCATGCGCCGCCGAGCGTCCGGTGCAGGAAGCCCAGCCGGGCCCGCAGCGCCTGCGCGTCCGCGGACCAGCGCAGCAGGCCGAGCCCCTCGGCGCGCAGCCCGTCGAGCAGGGCGGCCCGTACCAGCGCCGGGTCGGGGTCGGGCAACGGGCGCACCGCGAGCTCGATGGCCCCGAGCCGCTGCGCCGCACGGGCGACGAGGTTCCCGTCCTCCCAGTGCACCTCTTCGCCGTCGGTCCGCAGATGGGCGGCGGCGGCCAGAGCGGTGTCCTCGTCGATGGCGGCCGCCAGCCGGACGCGGGCGGAGGCGGAGTGCGGGAGGCGGTCGGCGACGGCGACCGCGAGCCAGGGCGCGCGGCGCAGCTGCGACCCCTCGCCGAGCTCGGCCGCGGTGCCGGAGGCCATGAGGAAGGCCGCCTCGCCCTTGGCCTTGGCGACCCGCTCGGGGAACGCCAGGGCCGCCACGAGCCCGGCGGCGGCGTCGTCACCGGGGCTCCGCCCCGGACCGCGCTCCTCAAACGCCGCAGGGGCCGGATTTCGGCTGCTGCCGCCCGCCACGTGCGGCGGGGCTCCGGGCAGCGACATGCAGGCCCCGGCCGGGGACGATCCGGCCCCGCCGGCGTGTGCGGCGCGGGCATCGGGGGCCGCGCCCCGGGAGCGGCGGCCGGGGTCGCCAGCCCCGGTTCCGGGAAGGGACGGGGTGGGGGAGAGCCCTGCAGGCTCCCCCACGGCCCGCTCCAGCCGCCGGGCCTCCGCGCGCCAGCGCGCGGCATAGGCGTCGACGCCCCGGCGGGCGGAACGCCAGGCCGAGGCCAGGTCGTCCGCGTACTCCCGCGGCGGCTCCTCGCTGAGCAGCGCCACGATCTCGGCCGCCCGCCGGGGGCCGAGCGCCGCGGCCCCGTCCAGCAGCGCACGCGCCAGCCGCGGGTGCAGCCCGAGCCGGGCCATCCGCAGGCCCCGCGAGGTCGGCCGCCCCGCCGCGTCCACCGCGCCGACCGCCACCAGCACCTCCCGCGCCGCGGCCATCGCCCCGGCGGGTGGCGGGTCCGGCAGCGCCAGACCGGCCGCGTCCGGGTCGCCCCAGCACGCCGCCTGCAAGGCGAACTGCGCCAGGTCCGCCATGCGGATCTCCGGCGCCGGGAAGGCGGGGAGCAGGCCGTCCTCCGCCTCGGTCCAGCAGCGGTAGACCGCACCCGGCGCCTCACGCCCGGCCCGGCCCGCCCGCTGGCGCCCGGCCGCGCGGGAGGCCCGTACGGTCGCCAGCGCACCCAGCCCCCGCGCATGGTCCACCCGCGGTTCGCGGGCCAGCCCGGAGTCCACCACCACGCGCACCCCGGGCACGGTGAGGCTGGACTCCGCGACCGCCGTCGCCAGAATCACCCGCCGGTGGTCCGAGGGGGTCAGCACCGCTTCCTGCACCGGGGCCGGGGCCCGTCCGTGGACCTGGAGCACCTCCGCGTCCACCCCGCCCAGCTGCCCGGCGACCCGGGCGATCTCCCCGACGCCGGGCAGGAAGCACAGGACGTCGCCGGAACGTTCCGCCAGTGCCCGGCGCACCACCGAGGCCACGTGCGCCAGCTGTGCCGGATCCACCCGCATGCCGTGCGGCGGCTTCACCGGCCGGGCCGGCGGGGCCCAGACCGTCTCCACCGGGTACGAGACTCCCGCGGCCTCCACCACCGGCGCGTCTGCGGAACCTCCCCGGCCGAGGACGCGCGACCACCCCGCCGCGTCGGTCGTCGCCGAAGCCGCCACCAGCCGGAGATCCGGGCGCAGGGTGTCCCGTACGTCCAGCAGGAAGGCGGCGACCGTATCGGCGTCCAGGTGCCGCTCGTGGCACTCGTCCAGGACCACCACGTCCACCCCGGACAGCTCCTGGTCCCGCTGGAGCCGCTGCAGCAGCACACCGGTGGTGACCACCTCCACCACCGTCGCCGGCCCCGCCACCCGCTCTCCGCGCACCGTGAAGCCGACCGAGCCCCCGACCCCTTCGCCCAGCAGCCACGCCATCCGCCGCGCTGCCGCCCGTGCGGCGATCCGCCGGGGCTCGGCCACCACGACACGCCGCCGGGGCCCGTCCCCCACCAGCCCCGCCAGTACCAGCGGCACCAGCGTGGTCTTGCCGGTGCCGGGCGGGGCGCAGAGCACGGCGGTGCCGCGGGCGTCCAGTGCCGCGACGAGCGCGGGCACGGCCTCCCGTACCGGAAGCGCGTCGAGGGCCGAGTGGCGGATCAAGGGATCAGTCCCTCTCGCAGACGAAGATCGCCGTACCCGGGATCAGGTTGCCGCGCAGCGGAGACCAGCCGCCCCACTCCTGGCTGTTCCACTCGGGCCACTCCGGCTCGACCAGGTCGACCAGGCGGAAGCCGCCGGCCACCACGTCGCGGACCCGGTCGCCGATGGTGCGGTGGTGCTCCACGTACACGGCGCGGCCCTGCTCGTCCTGCTCCACGTAGGGCGTGCGGTCGAAGTAGGAGGCGGCCACGGACAGCCCCGCGGGGCCGGGCTCGTCGGGGAAGGCCCAGCGGATGGGGTGGGTGACGGAGAAGACCCACCGGCCGCCGGGACGGAGCACGCGGCGCACCTCGCGCATCACGTTCACCGGGTCGGCGACGAAGGGGATGGCGCCGTAGGCGGAACAGGCCAGGTCGAAGGAGGCGTCCCGGAAGGGCAGCCGGCCGGCGTCGGCCTCGACCAGCCGGACCGCCGGCACGTCGCCGCCGCCGATGCGCAGGGCGTGCTGGAGCTGGCGGTGGGAGAGGTCGAGGGCGACGGGGCGGGCGCCCCGGGCGGCGAGCCAGCGCGAGCACTGGGCCGCTCCGGCGCCGATCTCCAGGACGTCCTTGTCCTTGAGGGAGGAGGCCGGGCCGAGGAGGGCCGCGTCCGCCTCGTCGAGCCCCTCGGGCCCCCATACGAAGCGGTCGTCGCCGAGGAAGGCGCCGTGCTCGCTCTGGTACTCGTCGGCGTTGCGGTCCCACCAGCCGCGGCTGGCCCGGCTGCTCTCCGCCTCCCCGGCGTCACGCCGCGTCGCCTCGGCGTCGTCGGAGGCGTCGGAGGCGTCGGAGGCGACGACCGAGTGCGGATCGGCGTCGTACGCGTCTTCGGGGACGTAGTCCTCTTGGTTCATGGGGCCCGTCGTCGTAGTCTGCGAATGTCTGTGGATGTCAGCGGATGTCATGTGTGCGTGCCCGGCGCATGCCCGTGGGCAGGCCCGCGTGCGGCCGGCGGCTGTCCGTGGCTCGCCGCGGAAAGCGGTCGGGAAGCGTCATCACGGCCTCCCCGCCCACGAATTGTGCCGGTAATACGGCGATCCGCCGGGGGTGTCCGCCTTCGCGCATTGACCGTGTCCGGCTGCCCCCGTATGCTACAAGTTGCGCTGCGAGCCTGTGCTCCTCAGACCTAGCAGGCTGCGCTTGCATCTGTTGATGTCCCCTCGGTTTTCGAGGCCCCGCCGCTCTTCGCGGAAGTGGGGGTCTCCTTGGCTGTCCGGCTTCGGCAGATGCCGATAAGGGCTCCCGGCGTAGCAGTACCTACGACTTTCTGTCCGTAACCGGAGCCCTTTCCCACATGACGAGCAGCACCGAGACCACCTCTACCACCCCGCAGGTAGCGGTCAACGACATCGGTAACGAGGAAGCCTTCCTCGCCGCGATCGACGAGACGATCAAGTACTTCAACGACGGCGACATCGTCGACGGCGTCATCGTGAAGGTCGACCGGGACGAGGTCCTGCTCGACATCGGTTACAAGACCGAAGGCGTGATCCCGAGCCGCGAGCTCTCGATCAAGCACGACGTCGACCCGAACGAGGTCGTCAAGGTCGGCGACGAGATCGAGGCCCTGGTTCTCCAGAAGGAGGACAAGGAAGGCCGTCTGATCCTGTCCAAGAAGCGCGCTCAGTACGAGCGTGCCTGGGGCACGATCGAGAAGATCAAGGAAGAAGACGGCATCGTCACCGGTACCGTCATCGAGGTCGTCAAGGGTGGTCTCATCCTCGACATCGGCCTCCGCGGCTTCCTGCCGGCCTCCCTCGTCGAGATGCGCCGCGTCCGCGACCTCCAGCCCTACGTGGGCAAGGAGCTCGAGGCGAAGATCATCGAGCTGGACAAGAACCGCAACAACGTGGTCCTGTCCCGCCGTGCCTGGCTCGAGCAGACCCAGTCCGAGGTCCGCCAGACGTTCCTCACCACCCTGCAGAAGGGTCAGGTCCGCTCCGGCGTCGTTTCCTCGATCGTCAACTTCGGTGCCTTCGTGGACCTGGGCGGCGTCGACGGTCTCGTCCACGTCTCCGAGCTGTCCTGGAAGCACATCGACCACCCGTCCGAGGTTGTCGAGGTCGGCCAGGAAGTCACCGTCGAGGTCCTCGACGTCGACATGGACCGCGAGCGTGTCTCCCTGTCGCTGAAGGCGACGCAGGAGGACCCGTGGCAGCAGTTCGCCCGGACCCACCAGATCGGCCAGGTCGTCCCGGGTAAGGTCACCAAGCTGGTTCCGTTCGGTGCGTTCGTCCGCGTGGACGAGGGCATCGAGGGTCTGGTCCACATCTCCGAGCTGGCCGAGCGCCACGTGGAGATCCCGGAGCAGGTCGTCCAGGTCAACGACGAGATCTTCGTCAAGGTCATCGACATCGACCTCGAGCGTCGCCGGATCTCGCTGTCCCTGAAGCAGGCCAACGAGTCCTTCGGTGCCGACCCGGCGTCGGTCGAGTTCGACCCGACCCTGTACGGCATGGCCGCGTCGTACGACGACCAGGGCAACTACATCTACCCCGAGGGCTTCGACCCCGAGACCAACGACTGGCTCGAGGGCTACGAGAAGCAGCGCGAGGCCTGGGAGACCCAGTACGCCGAGGCGCAGCAGCGCTTCGAGCAGCACCAGGCCCAGGTCATCAAGAGCCGCGAGGCCGACGAGGCCGCCGCTGCCGAGGGCGCTGCCGCCCCGGCCGCCGGTGGCAACGCCGGTGCGGGCATCTCGGGTGGTTCGTACTCCTCGGAGTCGGACGAGACCTCCGGCGCCCTGGCCTCGGACGAGGCCCTGGCCGCGCTCCGCGAGAAGCTGGCCGGCGGCCAGAGCTGATCGCAGCGCGCACCACGCCTCCGGGCGTGAGCCGAGCTGGTTGAGCTGAACGACAAGGCCCGTCCCCTTCGGGGGGCGGGCCTTGTCGCGTGGTGCGCGGTCCCCCCTCCGTTCGGTCCACCGGCGGAACGGGCAGGTTTTGATCCGTTGACCCCTTGACCCGTTGACCTGTTGATCCGTCGAACCGTCGAACAGTCGCGCCGTTGACCCGTCCAACCGTTGCGTTCACGTGAAACCGGTCAACTGGGGAATGGTGGAGCCTCCTTGCACGTTCTTGCAGAGAACGCTGCGAGGGAGGAGTGGTGACGGTGCTTGATCCACAGGGCTTGTACGAATGGGACGCCAAGGGCCTGGCGGTGGCCGACCTGGCGGTCGCCCAGGACTCGGCCGGGCTGGTCATGCTGTACCACTTCGAGGGGTACATCGACGCGGGTGAGGCGGGGGAGCAGATCGTCGAGCGGCTCCTGGACACCCTGCCCCACCAGGTGGTGGCGCGCTTCGACGCGGACCGGCTGGTGGACTACCGGGCCCGCCGTCCACTGCTGACCTTCCAGCGCGACCACTGGACGGAGTTCGAGGAGCCCCGGCTCGAGGTCCGGCTCGTCCAGGACGCCACCGGAGCCCCCTTCCTGCTGCTGTCCGGCCCGGAGCCGGACGTGGAGTGGGAGCGCTTCACCCTGGCCGTCCGGCAGATCGTCGAGCGCCTCGGCGTGCGGCTCTCGGTGAACTTTCACGGCATCCCCATGGGCGTCCCGCACACGAGGCCCGTCGGCATCACCCCCCACGGCAACCGGACCGACCTCATGCCGGGCCACCGCAGCCCCTTCGACGAGGCGCAGGTGCCGGGCAGCGCGGAGTCGCTGGTGGAGTTCCGCCTGGCCCAGGCCGGGCATGACGTGCTGGGCGTCGCCGCGCACGTACCGCACTACGTCGCCCGCTCCCCGTATCCGGACGCGGCGCTGACGGTGCTCGAGGCGATCACGGCCGCCACCGGGCTGGTCCTGCCCGCCGTGGCGCACGCCCTGCGGACCGAGGCGCACCGCACGCAGACGGAGATCGACCGGCAGATCCGCGAGGGCGACGAGGAACTGGTCAGCCTGGTGCGGGGGCTGGAGCACCAGTACGACGCGGCCGCCGGCGCAGAAACCCGGGGGAACATGATCGCCGAGCCCGCCGAGATCCCCTCCGCGGACGAGATCGGGCGCGAGTTCGAGCGGTTCCTCGCCGAGCGCGAGGGCGAGAACTGACACGCAGGGGGCTGTGGGGGTGACGGGGGCGGCGTCTAGGCTGAAGAACATGCTGAAAGTGGGCCTGACGGGCGGAATCGGTGCCGGCAAGAGCGAGGTCTCGCGACTGCTGGCGGGGTACGGGGCGGTCATCGTGGACGCCGACCGGATCGCGCGGGAAGTCGTCGAACCGGGCACGCCGGGGCTCGCGGCCGTCGTGGCGGCCTTCGGAGAGGACGTGCTGACCCCGCAGGGGGCGCTGGACCGGCCGAAGCTGGGCACGATCGTGTTCGCCGACCCGGCGAAGCTCCAGACCCTGAACGCGATCGTGCACCCCCTGGTCGGGGCCCGGTCCGCCGAGCTGGAGGCCGCCGCGGGGGCCGACGCGATCGTGGTGCACGACGTACCGCTGCTCGCCGAGAACGGCCTGGCGCCGCTCTACGACCTGGTGGTCGTGGTGGACGCGGCGCCGCAGACGCAGCTGGCGCGGCTGACCGCGCTGCGCGGGATGGCCGAGGACGAGGCGCGGGCCAGGATGGCCGCGCAGGCCACGCGGGAGCAGCGGCTCGCGGTGGCGCACCTGGTGATCGACAACGACGGGCCGCTGGAGGCGCTGGAGCCGCAGGTGCGCAAGGTGTGGGCGGAGCTCACCGCGCGTGCGGCGCAGCCGGCTCGAGCGGCGGAATAGCGGGCGCTCGGCGCGGCGTTGAACGCGCCCGTAGAGGGAAGGAACCGATCGTGTCCGACACCACGCCGCAGTCCTCGTCTTCCTCCTCGCCCCCGGCGAGCCCCGAGACGCACGTCATCGACTACCGGGCCGCCGAGCAGCTGCTGGCCGCACGCGACCCGCGGGGCGCGGTCAAGCTGCTCGACTCGGTCATAGCCGCCCACCCCGAGAACACGGCGGCCCGGCTGCTGCGTGCCCGGGCGTTCTTCGCTGCGGCCCAATTGCGCCCCGCGGAGCTGGAGTTCGAGCTGGTGCTGGAGCGTGAGCCGGACAACGCCTTCGCGCACTTCGCCCTGGCCCGCACCCATGAGCGCTCGGGCCGGCCCGACCAAGCGCGCAAGCACTTCCGGCTGGCCGCGGCCCTCGACCCGCAGCCGGAGTACCTGGAAGCGGCCCGCTTCGAGCAGTAACGGCAGCCACGGGCCGCGGCCGCGGGTGCCCGCCATCGGCCCCCTCTGCCGACGCCCTAATGGCGCGGCGGTTCGTACGGGGGGATGTCGGGGCCGGGCTGGTAGTGCGGGCCCTGGTGGATGTGGTGGACGACCACCGCCAGGTCGACGACCGCCACCAGCGCCACCGCCCCGCAGGCCGCCGCCCATCCGGAACGCCCGGCCAGCGTGAACCCGGCCGTCCCGGCGGCAGCCCAGATCAGCCCCCACAGACTCAGCCAGAACCGCAGCCGCAGCGGACTGCGGGCAGTCACCGGCTCGTTCCCGGAACGCATGGTCATCGCCTCATGTCCATGGTGCCACTCCGGTGGCCGGGGCGGTCGGGCCAGGCGGGGGCGGGCGGGGGGCGGTCGTGCCAGGGGCGGGCGGGGCGCGGGCGGGCGGGCCTCGGGCGGACGGTTACGGGAGCAGCTTGTCCACGGCCTTGACCGTCGTCTTCCTGAAGTCGGCGACGGGGGCGTGGGACAGGTCGCCCATCTGACCCCACTGCACGACGGTCACCGTGGAACCGTCGCGTCCGATGCCGTAGAGGTGCACGCCCGGCTCGGACTCCGGGATCGAGGTGTGCACGCCGTAGACGTGAGCGCCCTCCTCCACGGCGAGCTTTCCGTAGTCGTTCCAGGAAGCGGTTCCGCCCGGGGTCGTCCGCAGCCAGTCGGCGGCGCAGCCGGCGACCTTGCGTTCCAGGGTGGTGGCCAGCTTCGCGGCGGCCGTGGCGGAGGCGGCCCGTACGGAGATCTGCAGGGCGCCGGTGTCGAATTCCGTACCGAACGCGCGGTGCCGGCTGCCCTGGGCCGGGAGGACCCCGTCCAGGCAGAGCGGCGCGAACTCGGGCAGCCCCGGAGTGACCTGGCCCGCGTACCAGGGGGAGGTGGGGTGCGGCGGCAGGTCGGTGCCGTCGATGAACCCGGGCGCGGTGGCGGCCGTGGCAGTGGTCGATGCGGTCAGGACGAGGGCGGCGGCTGCCGCGAGGGCTGCGGAGGCGGTGCTGGTGGCGGTGCGTCGGAACATGGTCGGCTCTCCCCGTTGCGTTCGGTGTGGTGGTGCGGTGCCGTGCGTGAGCAGGGTTTCCCCGGCGCGGGGTGCCGGGCGACGGATTGCGGCACATTCGGGACACTGGAACGGCCGTACCTGCTGTCACCTGGGGGAACACCCCCTGCATGGAACGCAGTCGCGGGACGGGGGAACGCCGTGGGTGAGGCGGAGCGGTCGGTCGAGGCGGAGGCGTTCGCCCGGCTGATGCGGGAGCTGAAGGAGCGCGCCGGGCTGAGTTACGGGGCGCTCGCGCGCAAGCTGCACACGAGTACGTCGACCCTGCACCGCTACTGCAACGGGGAGGCCGTGCCGACGCAGTTCGCGGCGGTGGACCGCTTCGCCCGGGCCTGCGGGGCCGCGCCGGGGGAGGCGGTGGCGCTGCACCGGGCCTGGCTGCTGGCGGACGCCCGCCGACGGGCGGCGCCCCCGCCCCCGGAGCGGGCCGCGCCGGGGCTGCGGCCGGGGGCGGGGCCGCGGGCGGGCTCGGGCTCGGCAGCCGGGGCGGTTATGGGGGCAGGGCCGGGGGCGGGCCGGGGGCCGGTGTCCGGGTCGGAGCAGGAGCGGGAGCGGCAGCAGGAGCGGGAGCAGGAGTCGGCCTCGGGGCCCGGCGCCGGCCGGGTGCGCCGGCACCGGCGGCGGGCGGTTGCCGTGCTGGCCGGCGGGGTGGCGGCGGGTGCGGTGGCCGTGGCCGTGCTGGCGGTGTCCTTGCCGGAACGCGGGACCCCGCCCGGCGCCGGCCCGGGCACGGGCCCGGGTACTGGCCCGGGGGCCGTGGGGACCGCCCCGGGGTCCTCCGCCGGCCCGTCCCCGGCGCCCGCGCCGGCTCCGCTCACGGAGGCGGTGCGGTCGCACGTATGGGCCCACGGATGTGATCACGCCTACCTGGCCGAGCCGGATCCGGGGTCGGTGCCCCCGCCGCCCGTCGAGGCCGACGCCCCCGCCTGGGCCTCGGCACAGCGCGCCGTGCACGCAGGGACGCAGATCGTGGAGATCACCCTCCACGGCACGGGCACCGGCAGCGTCGTGCTCGAAGACCTGGAGGTCCGGGTGGCCGCGCGGCGCACTCCGCCCGCCTGGAACGTGTACCGGATGTCCCAGGGCTGCGGCGGTGCGCTCACCCCGGCGGCCTTCGCGGTGAACCTGGACGCGCCGCGCCCCGTCCTGCGGCCCGTCCCCGGCAACGACACCGGGAGCACCCTCCCGGCACCCGCGTTCCCGCTCCGCGTCTCGGCGTCCGAGCCGGCCGTCCTGCGCGTGGAGGCCGCCACCACGGGGTGCGACTGCGACTGGTCCCTGGACCTGCGGTGGACCGCGCCCTCCGGATCGGGCACCCTGCGCCTCGACGACAACGGCCGGCCCCTGCGCACCAGCGCGGCGGCCGCGGACCGTCCCGTGTACGGCTACGCCACCGAACAGAGCCGCTGGGCACACTGACCCACGCGGGCGTATGCCCAGGTCAGCGGCGTTGTCAGTGACCGCACCTAGACTCGGTGGACAGGACATCCGCAGCGACCGGGGAGGGGGCCACGCCATGACACCACGCGCACTGCTGCGCCACGCGGCCGTGTTCCTGCCCGCCGCGGTCCCCCGCGAGGGGCGGCTCCTGTTCTGGGCGCCCGGCGGGGACGCCCTGCCCGAGGCCGGTACGCAGACGGAGCTCACCGTGGTCCGTCCGCACGGCGACGGGGTCCGCACCCGGACCGTGCCCGCCGTGGCCTTCTCCGTCACCGCCGCCCTGCCCCTGCTCGCCCAGGCACCCCGCAGCCCCGCCGCCCACCCCGCCACCCGCGCCTGGGGCACCGCCGCCACGCAGGCGCTCAGCCTGGTCGCCCGGGGCCGGCTGCTCCCCGGGCTCACCCCCGAGGGCGTCGACGCCTGGCGCGCCGGGCCGCTCGACGCCGCCGATGTCGACCATCTGCGCGCGGTCGCCGCCGCACTGCCGCACGAGGGATACGCGACCCCGCTCGCCGGCCGCCGCCCGCTGCACCTGCCCGAACCGGAAGCCCTGGTCCGCGCCTTCCTCGACGCCGTCGCCGACAGCCTGCCCCGTACCCCGGCCGCCGCCGTCGCGGCCGGAGGGCCGTTCGCCGCCCGGGAGCCGCAGCGCGTGCCCGGGATACGGGAGTGGGCCGCGCAGGTCGCGGCCGGAGCGGACACGGGCGTCGGGATCTCGCTGCGCCTCGACCTGTCCTCCTTCCGCCTCTTCGACGAGGCCGAGCCCGAGGACGTGCGGCGCGCAGGGGCCGCCGTGGTCCAGGTGCACAGCCTCGCCGACCCGACTCTGGTCACCGATGCCGGCCACCTGTGGGCGGGCGCTGCGGCCGCCGGGTTCGGTCCTCGCGCGCGGATCGACGCCGTGCTCGCGCTGCGCCGGGCCGCGCGGGTGTGGCCGCCCCTGCTGCGCCTGCTCGACCAGCCGGTGCCCGACGCCCTGGCCCTGTCGGACCCGGAGCTCGAAGACCTGCTGGGCACCGCCGCGCACCGGCTGGCAGCCGCCGGCGTACCGGTCCACTGGCCCCGCGAGCTGGCCCGTACGCTGTCCGCGACCGCCGTCGTACGGTCCACCGCACCCGGCTCCGCGACCGACGGCACCGCCTTCTTCGACGCCGAGCACCTCTTCGCCTTCTCCTGGGAGCTGGCGCTGGGCGGCGACCGGCTCACCCCGGGGGAGATGGACGCCCTCGCGCAGGCCCACCGGCCGGTGGTACGGCTGCGGGACCAGTGGGTGCGCGTGGATCCGGAACTGGTGCGCAAGGCGCGCAAGCGGGAACTCGGCCTGCTGGACCCGGTGGACGCGCTGGCGACCGTACTGTCCGGCACGGCCGAGGTCGACGGGGAGCCCGTCGAGGCGGTCGCGGTGGGAGCGCTGGCCGCTCTCCGGGAGCGCCTGACGGGGGAGTTGGCCCCGCTGCCGCAGCCCGCCGCGCTCAAGGCCACCCTGCGCGACTACCAGGCCCGCGGCCTGGCCTGGCTGGACTTGATGACCTCCCTCGGCCTCGGCGGCTGCCTCGCCGACGACATGGGCCTGGGCAAGACCGTCACCCTGATCGCGCTGCACCTGCACCGCGACCGCCCCGAGCCGACGCTCGTCGTCTGTCCCGCGTCCCTGCTGGGCAACTGGCAGCGGGAAATCGAGAAGTTCGCCCCCGGCACGCCCGTGCGCCGCTTCCACGGCGGCAGCCGCCACCTCGAGGACCTCGCCGGGGGCTTCGTCCTCACCACGTACGGGACGATGCGCGCCAGCGCCCCCCTGCTCGCCGGGCAGAGCTGGGGCATGGTCGTCGCCGATGAGGCCCAGCACGTCAAGAACCCGCATTCGGCGACCGCCAAGGCCCTGCGCACGATCCCCGCTCCGGCCCGGGTGGCGCTGACGGGCACCCCGGTGGAGAACAACCTCTCCGAACTGTGGGCGCTGCTCGACTGGACCACACCGGGTCTGCTGGGTCCGCTCACCGCCTTCCGGGCCCGCCACGCCCGTCCGGTGGAGCACCAGCAGGAGGAGGACGGCGGCAACGAGGCGGCGGTGGCCCGGCTCGCGGCGCTCGTGCGGCCGTTCCTGCTGCGCCGCAAGAAGTCCGACCCCGGTATCGCGCCCGAGCTGCCGCCCAAGACGGAGACCGACCATCCCGTCTCCCTGACCCGTGAGCAGGCTTCGCTGTACCAGGCCGCGGTGGACGAGGCGATGGCCGTCATCGGGTCCAGCGAGGGCATGGAGCGGCGCGGCATGATCATGAAGCTGCTGGCCTCGCTCAAGCAGATCTGCAACCACCCGGCGCAGTACCTGAAGGAGGCGGAGCCGCGGATCGCGCACCGCTCGGGCAAGCTCGCCCTGCTCGACGAGCTGCTGGACACGATCCTGGCCGAGGACGGTTCGGTGCTGGTCTTCACGCAGTACGTGACGATGGCCCGGCTCATCGAGCGGCACCTCGCGGCCCGGGGGATCTCCCACCAGCTGCTGCACGGCGGCACACCGGTGGCGCGCCGCGAGGAGCTCGTCGACCGCTTCCAGGCGGGCGAGGTCCCGGTCTTCCTGCTGTCCCTGAAGGCGGCGGGCACCGGGCTGAACCTCACCCGGGCAGGCCACGTCATCCACTTCGACCGCTGGTGGAACCCGGCCGTCGAGGAACAGGCCACCGACCGTGCCTACCGGATCGGGCAGACCCAGCCCGTCCAGGTCCACCGGATCATCGCCGAAGGCACCGTGGAGGACCGGATCGCCGAGATGCTGGAGGCCAAGCGGGCGCTGGCCGACGCCGTCCTGGGCTCCGGCGAGGCGGCGCTGACCGAGCTGACCGACCGGGAGCTGGCCGATCTCGTCTCCCTGCGGAGGTCCGCATGATCACCGCGCGGGACGACCGCCGCCGCACCTTCGAGACCGTGCCCGCCGGGGCCGAGGCGGTGAGCTGGTGGGGCCGGGCCTGGGTGTCGGCGCTGGAGGCGGTCTCCCGCGACCCGGCACGACTGGCCCGGGGCCGTGCGTACGCCGCCGAGGGCCACGTCGACGCGGTCACCATCACACCGGGCCGGATCGTGGCGTACGTACGGGGCAGCCGGCCGCGCCCGTACCGTACCGAGCTGGCGCTTCCCGCCTTCGCGGACCCGGAGTGGGACGAACTGCTGGAGGCGGTGGCGGCCGATCCCGCGGCGCTCGCCGCCCTGCTGGAGCGGGAGGTCCCGCAGTCGCTCGCGGGAAACGTGCTGCCCGGCGCCGGCGAGCTCCTTCCGCGCTGCTCCTGCCCGGACGTGGCGCGTCCGCCGTGCAAGCACGCGGCCGCCCTCTGCTACCGCGCGGCCCGGCTGCTCGACGAGGACCCCTTCGTCCTGCTGCTCCTGCGCGGCCGCGGTGAACGGGAGATCCTCGACGAGCTGACCCGGCGCAACGCCTCCCACGCCGCGCGCGAACAGCCCGACGCCTCCCCCGACTTCCCCGGCGTCCCGGCCCGGGCGGCGCTCGCCCGCACCAGCCTGCCGCTGCTGCCCGCGCCGCTCGCCGCGCCCGCCGCCGCGGGTCTGCCGCCCGCCTACCCGGCCGACCCCGCGGCCCCGGACCCGCTCGCCCTGGACCAGCTCGCCTCCGACGCCGCGGCCCGCGCCCTCGCCATCCTGACCACCACCGAGGACCCGATCGCCGGACTCGGCCTGTGGCAGGACGCCGTCCGGCTGGCCTCCGCGCACCCCACCTCGGGGCTCACGGGAGCCGCCCGTACCCTCTACCGGGACCTGGCCCGCGCAACCGGCCGTACCACCACCGACCTGGCCCGGGCCGCTGCGGCATGGCGGCAGGGCGGCCGCCCCGCCCTCGCCGCCCTCGAAGAGCCCTGGGACCCGCCGGCCGGCCCCTTCGACCGCGCCCGTCCGGCACTCCTCGCCGCCGCGCAGGGCTCCTTCCGCCCCGACCGCAACCGCCTGACGTCCGGCACCCGTCAGCTCCGCCTCGGCCGCGACTCCCTCTGGTACGCCTACGAGTCCCGCCCGGACGACACCGACTGGTGGCCCACGGGCCGCCCCTCCCCGGACCCGGTCACGGCGCTGAGCGGGTAGGGCCCGGTGCCGGCGGCACGGTGGCGCGGTGGCGCGGTGGCGCGGTGGCACGGTGACGCGGCGGCACGGTGGCGCGGAGCTCGAGGATCGTTGGTGCGCGGTCGGTAAAAGGATCAATCGCGGCGTGTTCCCGGACGGCAGCTGATAGAAGCGACGAAGAGGCCGCCCCCCTGCCGGGACGGCCTCTTCCGACCCCTGCCGCGGAGGTAGCCCCCTGATGCACGGCCCCACGGCGCATGCCGACGCCGCCCACGGAAGCACCGACCCCAGCCTCGAGAAGCTGAGGGCCGTGCTGGGCGGCTGGCGGGAGTCGCTGATCGACCTCGGCGGCCGCAACCGCCTGCTGAACTTCACGCACACGCGGACCCTCACCCTGGAGATCACCGAGCCGGGGTACGAAGCACTGCTCGGCGGACTGGGCCGGGGCTGGGACTTCGCGCCGGTCCGCGACGAAGCCGAGGAGGAGGAGCCCGGGGAGGACGAGGCGGAGGAGGACGAGGCGGAGGAGGACGAGCCCGGGGAGGAAGAACGCCGCAAGGCCGGAGCCGACGGCCTCGTCACGCAGAAGCGGACGCAGGGGGCGCTCGACAGCGCCCTGCGGCAGCTGAGGCAGAAGGCGAACCAGACCTACAACGACTTCGGCCTGTGGGTGCTCTGGCTCGGGGTCGGCATGCTCCGGTGGCGTGAGGAGGGGGCCCACGAGAACAGCTCGGCCCCTCTGGTGCTGGTCCCCGTGGAGCTCGTACGCGACCGGACCGGCAGGATCCGGCTGCACAGGGCCGAGGGGCAGGACGCCCTGCACAACCCGGCCCTCGCGGTGAAACTCGCGCAGCTCGGCGTCGACTGGACGGCCGTTGCGCAGACCGACTGCCTGGCTCCGGACCGCGTGCTGGCCGCGGCCCGGTCCGCGGCCGCCGGACAGGCCGGCTGGGAGGTCTGCGAGACCGTCGTCCTGGCCACCTTCGCCGCCCACAAGGAGGCGATGTACCAGGACCTCAAGGAGAACGAGGCGGCGATCCTCGACCACCCGCTGATCAGGGCGATCGGGCTCGGCCCGGAGTCCGGACTCCCCGACGACCTGATCGGCTTCGAACCGCCCGCGCCGGACCGCATCGACGAGATCCAGCTGCCGGAGCAGACGCCGCTCGTGCTGGACGCGGACGCTTCGCAGCGCCAGTGCATCGCGGCGGCCATGGCGGGCAGGTCGTTCGTCATGAGCGGCCCGCCCGGCACCGGCAAGAGCCAGACGATCACCAACATGATCGCGGGCCTGATGCACTCCGGCCGCACGGTCCTGTTCGTCAGCGAGAAGGCGGCCGCCCTCGACGTCGTGCGCAACCGGCTGACGGACGTCGGACTCGGCGACTTCGTGCTCGCCCTGCACAGCGGCGACACCGGCAAGAAGGCGGTCGCCCAGGAGTTGGACCGGGCCCTGACCACCGAGGTACGGGCCTCGGGCGCGGCGGAGCACGAACTCGACGCGGCGCGACGCCTGCGCGAGCAGGTGTCCGCCCACGCGGCGGCCATGAACGAGGAGCGGCACCCGCTCGGCCGCTCCCTGCACCATGTCCTGGGCCGGCTCGCACGGCTCGACCAGGACGCGGTCCCGCACCTGCCCCCCACCACCGGGGCCGGCGGCTCCACCCGTACGCTCAGTGCCGCCTCCCTCGCGGAGGTCCTGGCCGCCGCCCGGTCGGTGGCGAGGTCCTGGCGGCCGTCGGCCGAGGGGGAGGGCTTCGCCTGGCGGGGCCTGCGCGACGCGGACGAGGCAGGGGACGGCTCGGTGGCCACGGCCCTTGCGGAGGCGGTCGACGCGGTGCAGTCGGTCCGGTCGGCGGCGGAGCGCAGGCCGCTGGTGTCGGCGATGCCGGTCGCGCAGGACGTACGGGAGATCAGGCGGCTCGCGGACGAGCTGAAGGCGGGGCTGCCGGCCCGGCACCCGGACTCGCGGAGCGGTACGCGACTGGAGGACCGGTCCGCCGCGGCCGAGCAGCTCGCGGAGGACTTCGGGCTTGACCGGCCGGGGGACATCGCGGCCGTCCTGGCGCTGATCGAGCTCGCCGGGCTGAGTGAGGCGGCACACCGGCCGCCGGCCCACTGGTTCGACGAGCGGCAGCTGCGCAACGCCCGCGCGGCGGTCGACGAGATCCGGGCCGCCGTCGCCGAGGCGCACTCCGCACGCGCGGCGGCGCAGGACGTGTTCGGACCGCAGGTCCTGGAATACGCCGAACTGCCCGAGCTGGTCCGCAGGTTCGAGGCGGACCACCGGGGGCTGACGGCCCGGCTGACCGGCCAGTACCGGGCGGACCGTGCCGCGGCGGCCGCCCTGACGGTGGACGGGATCTGGAGCAAGGCGGTGCGGGAGCGGCTCGGCGAGGCGCTCGCCTGGCAGCGGGGCCACCAGCGCGCGCGGCGGCTCGTCGCGGAGCACGGCGCACTGCTCGGACCCTATGTACCGGGCCGGGACAGCGGGTTCGGGCCGGCCCTGGAGGCCTTGGCGAACGCGGACCGGATCGCCGGGCTCACGAGGGGCGCCGCCCATCCGGACCGGCTGCCGCAGGTGCTCGCGTACGAGGCCTCGCCGCACCCCTGCGTGCTCCGGGCCGAGGTGCTCCGGGCGGCCCTCGCCGACTGGTGCGATGAGGTGGAACGGCGTACCGGGCGGTGGGCTGCCGCCTCGGCGTCCTTCACCGCGATGTTCGACGACGCCCGCAGGCCGAACCTGCGTGCCGCACTGGGCGGCACGATGGCGGAGGCGGCCGAGGCCCTCGCCGTGCTGGCGCGCGACCCCTCCGGGCCGGCGCAGTGGCAGGCGTACCGCAGTGGACTCTCGGTCCTGGCGGCCCACGGCCTCGACGACCTCGTCCCGCGTGCCGCGGAGCGGAACATCCCCGCGGAGGTCTTCCCCGCGGTGGTCGAACGCGCGGTGCTCCAGCTGTGGGCCGACACCCTGCTCGCCTCGGATCCACGGCTGCGGACGACGGGCGCCGCGGAACTGGACGCCCGCGTGGGCAGCTTCCGCGAGGCCGACCGGATGCTGGTGGCCGCCGCGGCCGGCGCCGTGGTCGCGGCCTGCAACAGCCGCAGGCCGCGGGCGTTCGGCGGGGGCGGCGCGGCCGTCATCCGGCGCGAGGCCGAGAAGAAGGCGCGGCACATGCCGGTTCGCGACCTCCTGGGACGGGCGCGGGAGGTCGTCCAAGCGGTCAAGCCCTGCTTCATGATGAACCCGCTGTCGGTCAGCCAGTACCTGCCGGCCGACTACCGCTTCGACGTGGTGATCTTCGACGAGGCCTCGCAGGTCCGGCCCGGGGACGCGGTCAACTGCGTCTACCGGGGGCGTTCGCTGATCGTCGCGGGCGATGAGAAGCAGCTCCCGCCGACGGCCTTCTTCGACGCGGCGGTCGGGGACGGGGGAGACGAGTACGACGAGGACGTGCCCGACTCCTTCGAGTCCCTGCTGCACGCCTGCAAGGCCGGCGCCCTGCGTGAGCTGCCGCTGCGCTGGCACTACCGCAGCCGCCACGAGGACCTGATCACCTTCAGCAACCGGGAGTTCTACGAGAACGGCCTGGTCACCTTTCCCGGCGCGACGGAGAGCGGCCCCGACCTCGGCGTCGCGTTCTTCAAGGCCGACGGCTGCTACGACAAGGGCGGCCGCCGGGACAACCGGCGCGAGGCCGAAGAGGTGGCACGGCGCGTGCTGCACCACTTCGACACCCGGCCGGGCCGGAGCCTGGGCGTGGTGGCGCTCTCGCAGGCCCAGGCGAGCACGATCGACGAGTGCGTGCAGCAGGCCAGACTGGCCCGTCCGGACCTGGACCGCTGCTTCACGGAGGACCGGCTCGACGGGTTCTTCGTCAAGAGCCTCGAATCGGTCCAGGGCGACGAGCGCGACGTCATGATCATGTCGGTCGGCTACGGCCCGGACGAGCGTGGAGTCCTCGGTCTGGGCTTCGGCCCGATCAACAGGGAGGGCGGCTGGCGGCGGCTGAACGTGGCCGTGACCCGTGCGCGCTACCGGGTGGAACTCGTCGCGTCCTTCCACGGCGGGCAGCTCAAGGACAGCGCGAACCCGAGCGTCCGGTACCTCAAGCGCTATCTGGAGTACGCGGAGAACGGGCCCGCGGTCCTGTCCCGGGACGCGGTGGCCGCCGACACGGAACCGGACAGCCCGTTCGAAGAGTCCGTGCTGCGGGTGCTGCGCGGGTGGGGCTACGAGGTCCAGCCGCAGGTCGGTGTCTCGGGCTACCGCATCGACCTGGGGCTCAGGCATCCGGCGGCGCCGGGCTCGTACGCACTGGGCATCGAGTGCGACGGCGCGATGTACCACTCCTCGCGGGCGGCGCGGGACCGGGACCGACTGCGCCAGCAGGTCCTCGAAGGACTCGGGTGGACGCTGCACCGGATCTGGGGGACCGACTGGTACCGCAATCGTGCCGGGGCGGAGAGCCGGCTGAAGGCGGCGGTGGCGGCCGCCACGGCCCGCGACCCCTTCGCGCGGCCCGCCGCCCCGGTACCGGCCCCTGGTGCGGCTCCGGTTCCGGGTTCGGTACCGGCCCCTGGCGCGGCTCCGGTTCCGGGTTCGGTACCGGCCCCTGGCGCGGCTCCGGCTCAGGATCCGGCTCCGGGCTCTGCTCCGGTCCCGGTCCCGGTCCCGTTCCAGGCACCGCGCCCGGAACCGGTACGGGTACGGGTGCGGGGGGACGAGGTGCCCGAACGCGACTGGAGCCGCCCCTACGAGGTGGCGGTCGTGCGCGTGCCCACCGGGGCGGAGCTCCACACCCCCGAGGCGCGGCCGGCGCTGCGCGGGGCACTGGCCCGGATCGTGGAGGTGGAAGGGCCGATCCACGAGGACCTGCTGGTGCAGCGGGCGCGGGAGGTGTGGGGGGTGAAGCGGGCCGGCAGCCGGATCCGGGACAACGTGCTGCTCGTGCTGCGCGACCTGGTCCGGCAGCGGATCGTGGTCCACACCGGCGGCTTCGCCGATGTGCGCGGCCGGCACCTCGGCGGGGCACGGACGGCGGTGGACGGCGCCCACCGGAAGGTCACCCATGTGGCGCCGGCGGAGCGGCAGACGGCCCTGGCCGAGCTGGCCGCGGAGTGTCCGGGCATGTCCCTCGACGAACTCATGCGACAGGGGCGCGAGTTCTTCGGCTGGAAGCGGATGGGCGACGACATCAGGAGCGCGCTGGAGTCGGACGTCGCCGCCCTGGTGTCTCAGGGACGGATGCGGCACGTGGACGGACGGATCAGCGCGTCACTTCGCGAGCCCAGCGGTTGAGGGTGGAGAAGTCGCGGTCCCGCAGGCCGCGGCGGGGGTGGATGCGCAGGAGCAGGGCCGGGGAGGGGTGGTGGGCGGCGACCCAGGCACGGTCGCGGGGGGTGATCATGTCGTCGACCCAGGCGAAGGGGCGTCCCGCCGCCCACTCCACGAGGGGGCGCGTCTTCCACGAGAGGCCGTCCGGGTCCCGGGCGAACAGTTCCGGCCATTCGACGACAGGAAGATCACCCGGCAGTCCGATGTGCGGGGAGATCAGCGTGTTGGCCTGGTGCGTCCAGGCGGTGGCCCAGGTGAGTTCGAAGGGCAGGGCCAGCAGCCGGCCGCCGTGGGAGGGGTGCAGGCGGACCCGCGCGCCGCGCCGGGCACGGCGCGACTCCGGGTCGCGGTAGGCGAGCCAGACGTCCGGACGCATCCGGTGGCTCCGGTATCCGCGCAGGCCGGCGAAGGGGGACCGGAAGGGGTTGAGCGGGCCGTCCACATCGAGGAGGAGCAGCGGGCGATCAGTCATGAAGTAGGCATTACCCAGTACACGATGGAGTGAAATGCCTACCGGCTCTATAACCCGAATGGGTTCAGAGCGTTGTCTCCGGTGCGGGACCAATGCCCGCGGACTCCTCCGGAAGGCAGGGAAACTGATGCGTCACAGTCGTCGGAATGGCTTGATCGCGGCGGTGGTTGCGGGAGGTGGGCTGGCAGTCGCGGGTGCGGGCGGGTTCGCCTACGCCGACGCGGACGCCGGCGGGCGGACCGAGCGCTCGCCCGGGCTGCTCTCGGGGAACCTGGTGCAGCTGCCGGTCCACGTTCCGGTGAACGCGTGCGGGAACACGGTGAGTGTGGTCGGCGTGCTCAACCCGGCCGCCGGGAACCGCTGTGCCAACGAGGACCATCCGGAGCCGGGGCACTCCCACCCGTCGAAACAGGGCGCGGCCCCTGGCGGCGGAGCCGCCGCCGAGGGGCGCGGAAAGGATTCGCCCGGGGTGCTGTCCGGCAACGGGCTCCAGCTCCCGGTCGACCTGCCCGTGAACGTCAGCGGCAACGCGGTGAGCGTCGTCGGCGTCGGCAACGGCTCCTCCGGCAACACCTCGGTCAACGGCGACGTGCCCACCGGCGCCAAGCCGCCCGTCCAACCGCCCGTCCAACCGCCCGTCGTCGAGCGGCCGGTGGCCCCGCCGACGCCGCCGCGGCACACCGAGGCCCTGGCCCACACCGGCACCGACGCCGTCGGCTACCTGCTCCCCGCCGGCGGAGCGCTCCTCCTCGGCGGAGCGCTGCTCTACCGCCGCTTCGGCCTCGGCTAGGCCGGGCGGCCGGGCGGTACGGGGCGCCAGCCGTCCAGGATGGCGTCGATCCGTGCGGCCAGCCGGGCCCGGGCCGCGAAGCGCGGGACACCTGCCATCAGCAGGGCGTCGTACTCGGTGTCCGTGTGCCGCACGGCCGCGCGCACCGCGTACGAGACGGCGCGCTCGTCCAGGGCCCGGCCGGCGGCGCTGCGGCCGACCCGGCCGCTGCCGCGCACCGAGGCGTGCGTGGCGATGGCCACGGCCCGCTCGGCCGGGCAGCCGGGGAACAGCCGGACTATCTCGGCGGCGAAGGCCGCCGTGAACCGGGTGTCCTCGGCGGCGCGACGCAGCCGGTCCCGCTCCCGGCGCCTGGCCCGGGCCTCGGCGTCCGCCAGGCACGCACGCTCGGCGCGGGCCAGGGCGGCATCCTCGACGAGGATGCCCTGGCGCTCGTAGCGGCGGCGGCGCCTGTTGAAGCGCACGACGACGGCGGACAGCGCACTCGCCTCGCGGGAGCGGCGGGTCAGCGCCGCGTCCCCGCGCGGGAGGTACACCAGATGACCGAGATCCGCGCAGTCCAGGCAGCGCGGCACGCCCGCCTCGCGCACGAGGTGCCGGAGCGGGCCCTGCCGGCACTCCGCGCAGTGGATCTGCTTACCGGACTCGAACACCACCAGGCTCATACAGGGGTGATACCGCCGAAGGGGCCTCATATCACCTGATGGAGAAGGGTGGTTGATGTTTCGGCAACTCTTCCTCGATGCCGTGGCACCCTTCTACGGTGAGCCCGTGGACGGCGGCCGGTCCACCGAGGAGGGCACATGACGGGGCAGCAGGTGACGGTTCGGCCGGCAAGGGCACGCATTCCGGCGGCCCCGGCGGGCCGCAAGATCGTCATACCGCCGGGCGGCTGCACCGGCTGGCACTACCACCGGGTGCGGCTGCACGCCGTCGTCCTCGCCGGGACCCTGACCCGGGTCCTGCACGACGGCACGGTCGAGGTGCACCGGCCCGGGACCGCCTTCGAGGAACCCGCGGGCATCGGGCACATCCACCTGGGCCACAACTTCGGCAGCGAGCCGGTCGTGCTCCACGTGACCCCCTCGCTCCCCGTCGGAACCCCCTTCGCGATACCCACCCCGCCCCCGCCCGGAGTCACCCCGGCCGTCTGCCGCGAGCACGCCGCATGACCGGGTCCCGCCCCCGGCTGCGGGATCACACCAGCCGGCGTATCTCCCCGCGCACCCGGTAGAAGCCGCCCGAGGCCGCGTGCAGCCCGTCCACCACGTACCGGGCGCCCGGCTCCCGTATCCCGCGCGGGAACTGCACGTTCCAGGAGGGCTCGAAGCCTCCCGAAACCACCTGCACCCGCATCCGGCCGCCCTGCTGGACGCACTCCACCACCACGCCGCCCGCCCCGGCCGCCGCCACCGAGACGGTGGCGACCGCCGCCGCCGACGCGGCCGGGGTGTAGACGGGCAGCGCGGCCGCCGACTTCACGTCCACCGGCGCCGGCACCGAGCCCTGCTGGGCCGCGGATATCGCCTGCTCGCTCGCATCCACACAGACCAGCGATCCGTCCGTGGTCACCAGGTACAGCCGCTCGTCCCGGTACTGCATCGACAGCGCGGCCCCGCTGCCCGTGCCCAGCTTCCACAGCCGCTGCCCGTCGGCGTCGAAGCAGTACACCGAGGAGGCGAGGTCGCCGGCGAAGACGTGCCGGCCGTCCGGGGAGGTCGCGCACGAGTACACCGCCGCGTCGCACGGGTAGGAGGCCTCGACCGCGCCGGTCGCCTTCGAGAGCCGCTGCACCGTGTTGCGCCCCGTCCCCGCGTACACCGCGTGGTCCTCCTGCCAGCCGAACAGCACAGAGCCGTTCGTGGCGGTGTGCCACAGCTCCCGCCCCCCGTCCGGGGCGTACGCGGTGACCCCCTTGCTGTGTCCGTGGTAGACCGCGTCCGCGTCCGCCCGGACCATCCAGGCGTTGGAGCCGTCCGAGCGCCGCGACCACTGGAACTCGTCCTCGTGGTCGATGACCGTCAGCCCGCCGCTGCGGTCGGACACGTTCAGCACGCCCTCCCGGATGTCGAGCCAGAAGATGTCCACATCGGCGGCTATGTCGTAGGCCCCGAACGGCACCTTCGACGACAGGTCGTACACCGTGCCGTCGTCACAGCCCGCGTAGATCCAGAACTCGTCCGCCACCAGGCACTTCACCCCGTCCGGCAGGGAGTACCGCGCCAGCACCTCCCCGTCGTGGCTCAGGGTGTAGACGTCACCCGCCTGGTTGCCGACCCAGCAGCGGTCCTCGTCGACGTGGATCCCGAAGGCCGAGGAGCCCGTGCGGAACCGCCACAGCACCGGAGCCACGGACCGCGCCGTCGAGGGCGCCGACGTGACCTGCCGGCGGGTCACCGACCGGGCGGCGCGCTGCCCGGGCACGGCCGGGGCGTACCCCTTGCGGATCTTCTCCCCGATCTTCTTGGCGGCCGCCGCCCGGGCCTTGTCCACCGTCGGGAAGGAGGAACTCTGCAGCTGGCCGTCCGCGCCTATGCGGCCGTACCGCACGCTGACGGCAGTGCCGTCCACCGTGACCTCGTAGAACTTGTGCGCGGCGCCGTCTTCCTGCGACAGCTCCAGATACGTCGTCTCCCGAGCCATGACAGACCCCTCCCCAAAGGCCGGGCCGCCGACTGCTTTTCCGCCGGTGATCCCTCGTGAAAAACGCTACGGCCCACCACTGACAATGGGCTCGTGCAGCTGGAAGCGATCACATGGCAGCGGATGGCCGAGCGGCTCGCCGGTCACCTCGACGACCCCGCCACCCTCCCCGAGGCCGCCCCCGGACAGGGGAGTTGGCAGCGGGTGGGCATCGACGGGGCCCCGGCGGCCGAGACGGGCGTCCTGGCCGGGCACCTCGCCGACGCGCTGCGCCTGCGCGGACGGTCGGCCCTGGTGGTGGCCGCCGAGGGTTTCCTGCGACCGGCCTCCCTCCGCTTCGAGTTCGGCCGCCAGGACGTGGATGCGTACCTCGGCGGCTGGTACGACACGGCCGCGCTCTGGCGGGAGGTCTTCGGCCCGACCGATCCGGGCGGCACCGGGCGGGTACTGCCCGACCTCTGGGACCCGGTGAGCGACCGGGCGACCCGCAGTCCGTACGCCGAACTCCCGCCCGGCGGCGTGCTGATCGTGCACGGCCCGCTGCTCCTCGGCCACTGGTTCCCCTTCGACCTGAGCGTGCACATCCGGCTCTCCCCGGGCGCGCTCGCGCGCCGCACCGAGGAGTCCGCGCGCTGGACGCTGCCGGCCTTCGCGCGCTACGAGGCCGACACGGACCCGGCCTCGGCCGCCGACGCGGTGGTCCGGGCCGACGACCCCCGCCACCCCGCCTGGACGGGCATCCGCGCGCGGTAGGAGCCTCGCGGTAGGAGCCTCAGGGCCTGCCGCCCAGGCGCGTCACGGCCAGGGCGGCCGCCCGGCAGCCCGCACGGGCGGCCCCGGCAGGGTCCGCGCCCGCCAGCCGGGCCGCGAGGAAGCCGCCGGTGAAGGCGTCCCCCGCGCCGGTGGAGTCCACCGCCTCCACCGGCTCCGCCGTGACCTCGGCGGTGATCCGGCCCCGCTCGGCCACCAGCGCCCCCGCCGCGCCCCGGGTCACCACCACCAGGGGTATCCGCCGGCTCAGCCGCGCCGCGGCCCCCGCCACCCCGCCCGGCTCCGGCAGGCCGGCCAGCAGCCGGGCCTCGTCCTCGTTGGGCAGCAGGACGCAGGCCCCCTCCACCGCATCGAGGAACCGCTGTGGGCCCAGCCCGGCCAGGAACCCGGCCGAGGCGGGGTCCACGCTCACCGGCACCCCCCGCGCCCGGGCCGCCCGCAGCGCCACCAGGGCCAGCTCCCGGCTGCTGTCGGCGAAGAACAGGTACCCGGACAGGTGGAGGTGGGCCACCCCGTCCAGCAGGGACGGCGACCAGTCGGCGGGGCACAGGCGCAGCGCGGCCCCGCTGTCGGTCAGGAACGTCCGCTCCGCGTCCTTGCCGACCAGCGCGACCACCGTCCCCGTCGGCTCCTGCCGGTCGACCACCAGCCGCGGCAGCACCCCCGCGTCCAGCAGGGCCCGCTCGTGCCACCGCGCCGACTCGGTCCCCACCCGCGCGAGGAGCCGTACCTCCGCGGCCCCCGTACGGGCGGCCCAGCACGCCGCGTTGGCCCCCGCGCCGCCCGGCAGGGTCCGGATGCGGGCGGCCGTGTCGGTGGCCGGAACGAGCGGCTCCGGGTGGACCGCCACCACATCGGTGACCACGTCCCCGATGACCAGCAGCGCCCCGGGACCGGCCGGCTGCGCCCGGGTCATGCCCGCGCCGCCCAGGCCCCTGCGATCCTGGCCCCCAGCCGCACGTTGCCCCGCACCGCCGCCAGGTTCGCCTCCAGCGAGGCCCCGCCCGTCGCCCGCACCAGGAACCCCAGCAGGAACGGTGTCACCGCCTGCCCCGTGATCCCGCGCTCACGGCACTCGGCGAGGGCCTCGGCCAGCACCCGGTCGTGCAGCTGCGGATCCAGCTGCTCCGCCTCCGCGACGGGGTTGGCCACCAGCAGGGCGGCGGCCGGGCCGCCGAGGGCGTCCTGAGCGGCCATCACCGCCGCGACCTCCTCGGGGCCGTCCACCGTCCAGTCCACCGGCTCGCCGGAATCGGCCAGGTAGAAGCCGGGGAACCGCTGCGTCCGGTAGCCGAGCACGCCCACGCCCAGCGTCTCCAGCCGCTGCAGCGTGCCCGGCACGTCCAGGATCGACTTCACCCCCGCACACACCACCGTGATCCGCGTCCGCGCCAGCAGGGACAGGTCCGCCGACTCGTCCTGCGTCTGCGCCCATTCGCGGTGTACGCCGCCCAGCCCGCCCGTGGCGAAGACGCGCAGGCCCGCCCGCGCGGCCAGGAAGGCCGTGCCGGACACCGTGGTCGCCCCGGTGGCACCCGCCGCGAGCGCGGGCGCCAGGTCCCGGTGGCCGAGCTTGCGTACGCCCTCCCCGCCCGCGATCCGCTCCAGCTGGTCCTTGTCCAGACCCGCGTGCGCCACGCCGTCGATGACGGCGATCGTCGCCGGAACCGCGCCTTCCGAGCGGACCAGCGCCTCCAGCTCGAGGCCCACCGCCAGGTTGCGGGGACGCGGCAGGCCGTGGGCGATGATCGTCGACTCCAGGGCCACCACGGGTCGGTTCCGGTCGAGCGCCTCGCGTACCTCTTCCGACAGGACCGGTCCGCCGGACGGGGTGGACCGGGATGCAGTTGCTGTGTGCTGTGACATGTCCCCATCCATGGCACCGGATTCGCGCCCCCAAACGCGCTCCCGCCCCACCCGCCCCAACCTGTCCGAGTACCGCTCCCAGCGCGGACTGCGCGGACCGCGCGGCCGGCCGCTGGACAGGGTGACGCGTCCGCCCCGGCCCCGCTGGACGCTCTGGTCACCGCGCCGCGCCGCCCGGCCGGATTAGGCTCGCGGCTCATGAGCACCAGTGATCACAGCGCCTCCGCCTCCTTCGCCGTCTGCGTTCCGGACGTACCGGACGCCGAACTGGAGGCCGAGGACCTCGACCCCGGGCAGATCGTCTCCGGAGAACCGGTGGTGAGCGGCAAGGTGCTCTGGGAGTCGCCCGACGGCCGGCAGGTCCGCGGGATCTGGCAGATCACCCCGGGCGTGGTCACCGACACCGAGGCCGACGAGCTGTTCGTCGTGGTCAGCGGCCGGGCCACCATCGAGGTCGAGGGCGGCGCGACCCTGGAGGTGGGCCCCGGGTCCGCGTGCGTGCTCCGGGAGGGCGACAAGACGACCTGGACCGTGCACGAGACGCTCCGCAAGGCCTACCACATCAACTGCTGACCTCGCCCTTCGCGGGGGCGGGGTGGCGGCGCGCGGTGAACAGCGCGAGCGCCGCCATCGGCAGCAGCAGGCAGGCGCCGACGGCGTTCAGCCAGCCGTAGCCCGCCTGGGCCATGACCAGCCCGGCCGCCGCGCCGCCCACGCCCGCGGCCGTGTTCATCGTCAGGTCGCTCAGCCCCTGTACGGCGGCCCGCGCGGGCTGCGGCACCGAGTCGGTCAGCAGCGCCGACCCGGACACCATCCCGGCGGACCAGCCGAGGCCGAGCAGGAAGAGGCCCGCCGCGCTCTGGCCGTGGTGCGGCCCCGCCGTGCCGGCGAGCAGCGCCGCGATCGACAGCAGCCCGGCCGCCAGACCGATCCCGGACAGCCGGCCGAGGCGGTCCGCGAGCCAGCCCATCAGGGGGGAGAAGGCGAACATGCCGGCGATGTGACCGCTGATCACCAGCCCGACGAGCTCCAGCCCCGCACCGTGGTGGCCCAGGTCCATCGGGGTCATCACCATGATCGAGACCATGGTGGTGTGCGACACGGCCACGGTGACCAGCGCGAGCCGGGCCCGCGGGGAGGCCTTGACGGCTGCGAACCCGGCGCGCAGGGAACGGCCCTCGCGGGTCTGCTCCTCGGGCGCGGCCAGCGCACGGGCCGTCAGCAGCGGGTCCGGACGCAGGAGCACCGCGATCAGCGTGCCCGTGACGAGGAAGACGGCGGCGGCCCACACGAAGGGCCCCGCCGTCTCGGGTATGGAGGTGCCGGCGAAGCTGCGGCTGGCGGGGGCGGACAGGTTGGGGCCGAGCACCGCGCCGATGGTGGACGCCCACACGACGACGGAGATGGAGCGGGCCCGGCGGTCCGGGGCGGCGAGGTCGGCGGCGGCGAACCGGGCCTGGAGGTTGGCCGAGGAGGCGGAGCCGAAGGCGGCCATGCCGAGCATCAGCAGCGGGAAGCTCTTGATCGTCGCGGCGAGGACGACGAGGCCCGCGCCGGCGGCGCCGATCAGGTACGCCAGGACCAGCCCCGGGCGCCGGCCGCGCGCGGTCATCAGGGCGGCGAGCGGCAGGGAGATCAGGGCGGTGCCGATCACGGCGGCGGTGGAGGCGAGGCCGGACAGGGCCTCGGTGCCGCTGACCTCGCTGGCGAGTACGGGGGCCAGGGCGATGCTGATGGGCACGCCGAGCCCGCCGAGCATCTGGCTGGCGATGAGCACCCCGGTGGTGCGCCGCCGCAGACGGGCCAGGTCCGGGAGGCCGGCCGCCGTGGCGAGCCGGTCCGTGCCGGGGGAGGCGGTCATGCCGGACACCCCCCGCGCGGGCGGGGGTGCGCGGAGGGGTGGGACGCGCTGCGGCCGGGTGCGGCGGCTGGAGTAGTCACCGCGGCAGTGTGCCACCCCTTACCGGGCGGGCGGAACCGGGTAGGCGTCCCGCTCAGAACAGCGGCTGTGGGAGGACGCCCTCCAGCGCGAGCAGCCGGCGCTTGGTCTCGATCCCGCCGCCGAAGCCGCCGATTCCCCCGTCGTTCTCCACCACCCGGTGGCAGGCCACCACCAGCGGGAGCGGGTTCGATCCCATGGCGTTGCCCACGGCCTGGGCGGCTCCCGGCTGTCCGGCGCGGGCGGCCAGCTCCCCGTACCCGACGACCGCCCCGTACGGCACGGACCGGTCCAGTTCCTGGAGCACCTGGCGGTTGAAGCCGGAGCTCAGGCGCCAGTCCAGGGGCAGCTCGAAGCGCCGCAGCGAGCCGGCGAAGTACGCGGCCAGCTGGCGTATCGGCTCGGCCAGCAGGACTTCCTCGCCCGGCGCGGGCCGCCAGGCGTCGGCGCCCAGCCGGGAGACGAGCGGGCCGATCATCGCGTCGACCCGGTCGGGCCCGGCATGGAACTCGACCCGGACCAGACCCTCCGGGGTCGCGGCCAGGAGCAGGGGACCGATGTCGCTCGCGACGACGGTCCATTCGAGGCGCGGCCCGCGGGGCCGCTCGGTGCTGTCCACGGGTCCACGGTACGGCGCCCCACCGACAACCGACGGCCCGGTTCGCGTCAGAAGCCGCCGACGGCCTCGCGGACGACGTCGGGGGCGTTGGTGATGATCCCGTCCACGCCCATGGCCCGGACCTTGCGGGCGGTCGTGGCGTCGTCCACGATCCAGGTGTCCACCTCCATGGCCTTGCCGTGGGCTCCGAGCAGCCCGTGCACCGCCGCGACCCACTCGGCGGAGATCGTGGTGTGCCACGGGTTGATCCGGTCGGTGAACTGCGCGTACCGCGGCAGGTCCGCGACCGGCGGGGTGCCCAGGAAGGCCGTGACCAGGTCCGGGCGCAGGTCGTGCACGATGCGCACGCAGTCGGCGCTGAAGCTCTGCACGACCAGCCGCTGCTCCACGTGGCGCCGGTCGAGCCAGCCCGCCTCGTCCAGCACCTTCAGGGTCTGCTGCTCGATCCCGGGGTACAGCTCGGGCCTCTTGATCTCCAGCAGAAGCCGCTGCCGGTTGCGCTGCACCCGGTCGAGGTACTCCCTCAGGGTGGGCACCCGGGCGCCCGTGTACTCCTGCCCGAACCAGCTGCCCGCGTCCAGCAGGGCGATCTCCGCCGCCGTGAAGTCCTTGACCTTCCAGGGCCGCCGGTCCGGGAACAGCTCCTCGACGTCCGTGGTCCGGGACAGGGTGTCGTCGTGGATGACCACCAGCTCGCCGTCCTTGGTGCGCTGCACGTCGTTCTCCACCCAGCTGAACCCGAGCCGCATCGCCAGGTCGATCGCGTCGAGGGTGTTCTCCGGGGCGTACGCCGAAGCCCCCCGGTGGGCGTACACGACGGGGTTCCCCAGGAGCCCCGCCGGTCCGGGGGCGGGGCCGGGGCCGGTGGCGGCGTACGAGGCCGTCCCGCCCAGCAGGGTGAGGGTCAAGCCCAGGAACGCGGCGGCTGCCGCGGCGGCGGGTCGGACGTACATGCGTTCTCCTCGGGTCGGGAGCCCTGTTCCTGCGTCAGACGGGTGCGCGGAGGCAGACGTTGTGGCGGTGCGCTGCACGCGGGGCCTTCACCGCGATCATGCGGTTGAAGATCACCGAGCCGCTACCGAACTACGACAAACGGACCAGAACGTGTGATGCCGCTCCGGCCGGGCGCGCCGCGCGGCCGCGCGCGGATACGTGAGTGTCAGTGGGGGGTCGTACGGTTGACTCATGCGGCCCGTATCGAAGATCGAACGCACGGTGGCGCCTTTCGAGGTCGTCAGCCCCTACCAGCCCAGCGGCGACCAGCCGGCGGCCATCGCCGAGCTGGAGAAGCGCATCCGTGCAGGTGAGAAGGATGTCGTCCTGCTGGGTGCGACCGGCACCGGCAAGTCGGCGACCACCGCGTGGATGATCGAAAAGCTCCAGCGCCCCACCCTGGTGATGGCGCCGAACAAGACCCTCGCCGCCCAGCTGGCGAACGAGTTCCGCGAGCTCCTGCCGAACAACGCCGTCGAGTACTTCGTCTCGTACTACGACTACTACCAGCCCGAGGCCTACGTTCCGCAGTCGGACACCTACATCGAGAAGGACTCCTCGATCAACGAGGAGGTGGAGCGGCTGCGCCACTCCGCGACCAACTCGCTGCTCACCCGGCGCGACGTCATCGTCGTCGCGTCCGTGTCCTGCATCTACGGCCTCGGCACCCCGCAGGAGTACGTCGACCGGATGGTCTCGCTCAAGGTGGGCGAGGAGATCGACCGGGACCAGCTGCTGCGCCGCTTCGTCGACATCCAGTACACGCGCAACGACGTGGCCTTCACCCGCGGCACCTTCCGGGTGCGCGGCGACACCATCGAGATCTTCCCGGTCTACGAGGAACTGGCCGTCCGCATCGAGATGTTCGGCGACGAGATCGAGGCCCTCTCCACCCTGCACCCGCTGACCGGCGAGGTGATCAGCGACGACCGCGAGCTGTACGTCTTCCCCGCCAGCCACTACGTCGCGGGCCCCGAGCGCATGGAGAAGGCGGTCCGCGGCATCGAGGCCGAGCTGGCCGCGCGCCTGGCCGAGCTGGAGAAGCAGGGCAAGATGCTGGAGGCCCAGCGGCTGCGCATGCGCACCACCTACGACCTCGAGATGATGCGGCAGATCGGGTCCTGCTCCGGCATCGAGAACTACTCGCTGCACATGGACGACCGCGAGCCCGGCTCGGCGCCCAACACCCTCATCGACTACTTCCCGGAGGACTTCCTCCTGGTCATCGACGAGTCGCACGTCACCGTCCCGCAGATCGGCGCCATGTACGAGGGCGACGCCTCGCGCAAGCGGACCCTGGTCGACCACGGCTTCCGGCTGCCGTCGGCCCTCGACAACCGGCCGCTGAAGTGGGAGGAGTTCCAGGAGCGGATCGGCCAGACCGTCTACCTGTCGGCCACCCCCGGCAAGTACGAGCTCTCGCGCGGCGACGGCTTCGTCGAGCAGATCATCCGTCCCACCGGCCTCGTCGACCCCGAGGTCGTGGTCAAGCCCACCGAGGGCCAGATCGACGACCTGGTGCACGAGATCCGCGAGCGGGTCGAGAAGGACGAGCGGGTCCTGGTCACCACCCTCACCAAGAAGATGGCCGAGGACCTCACGGACTACTTCCTGGAGCTCGGCATCCAGGTCCGCTACCTGCACAGCGACGTCGACACGCTGCGCCGCATCGAGCTGCTGCGCGAGCTGCGCTCCGGCGAGTTCGACGTCCTGGTCGGCATCAACCTCCTGCGCGAGGGGCTCGACCTGCCCGAAGTGTCGCTCGTGGCGATCCTCGACGCCGACAAGCAGGGCTTCCTGCGCTCCGGCACTTCGCTGATCCAGACCATCGGCCGCGCGGCGCGCAACGTCTCCGGCCAGGTCCACATGTACGCGGACAGCATCACCCCGGCCATGGCCCAGGCGATCGACGAGACGAACCGCCGCCGGGAGAAGCAGGTCGCCTACAACACCGCCCACGGCATCGACCCGCAGCCGCTGCGCAAGAAGATCAACGACATCGTCGCCACGATCGCCCGCGAGGAACTCGACACCGAGGAGCTCCTCGGCACCGGGTACCGGCAGGCCAAGGACGGCAAGGGCGTCAAAACACCGGTTCCCGCCCTGGGCGGCAAGGCGGTCTCGGCCAAGGCCGGGAAGGGTGCGAAGGGCGCGAAGGGCGCCAAGGCGGCCGCGGTGCTCACCGACCGGCCCGCCGCCGAACTGGCCGCGATCATCGAGGAGATGACCGAGCGCATGCGGGCGGCGGCGGCCGAGCTGCAGTTCGAGGTCGCGGCCCGGATCCGGGACGAGGTGGGCGAGCTGAAGAAGGAGCTGCGACAGATGAAGGAAGCGGGCCTCGCCTGACCCCGGGCCTGTCAGTAGGGTTGGGTCTCAGCCGCAGGTACACGCTGCGCTCCCGTTGTTGGGGCGGGCTATGGAGAGGGGACAGCGCGTGACGGTCAACATGACCAAGGGTCAGGCCATCAGTCTGCAAAAGTCGGACGGGGGCACCCTGACCGCGGTCCGGATGGGTCTGGGCTGGCAGGCGGCCAAGCGCCGCGGGCTGTTCGGCTCGCGGACCCGGGAGATCGACCTGGACGCGTCGGCGGTTCTCTTCGCCGACAAGCAGCCGGTGGACGTCGTCTTCTTCCGGCACCTGCAGAGCGACGACGGCTCGGTCCGGCACACCGGCGACAACCTGGTCGGCGGCGTGGGCCAGGGCGGGGACGACGAGGCCATCCTCGTCGACCTCCAGCGCGTGCCGGTGCACATCGACCAGATCGTCTTCACGGTGAACTCCTTCACCGGCCAGACGTTCCAGGAGGTGCAGAACGCGTTCTGCCGCATCGTCGACGAGACCAACGGCCAGGAGCTGGCCCGCTACACCCTCGACGGGGGCGGCCAGTACACCGCGCAGATCATGGCGAAGGTGTCCCGCTCGGGTGCCGGCTGGCAGATGACGGCCCTCGGCAACCCGGCCAACGGCCGTACGTTCCAGGACCTGATGCCGGCGATCCTGCCGCACCTGTAAGCGAAGAAGAACGGGGGGAGACGGGACGATGGCGGCCGAACTGGTCCGGGGGCAGAACCATGCCCTGTCCGAACACCGGGTGCGGATCACGGTCTCGGCGGGCACACCGGTGCTCGCCCTGGCCTCGCTCGCAGACGAGCGGGGTGCCGTGACCGGCCCGGAAGGGATCGCGCACCCCGGTGCGGGCGACCTTCCGGGGGTCGAGGCGCCCGGCGGATCCGCGGACCGGCACCGGTTCGCCGTCGACCTCGACGCGGTGGCCGCCGAGGTGCACCGCGTCGGCGTCCTGCTCTCCCTGCCCCCGGGCGGCCCGGCCCGCTTCGGTGCCGTCCCGGCCACGCACGTGGCCGTCACGGACATGGACGGCACCGGGCTGGCCGAGTACACCCTGACAGGGCTGGAGGCCGAGACGGCCGTCGTCGCCCTCGAGCTCTACCGCCGCCAGGGAGCCTGGAAGGTCCGCGCCGTCGGCCAGGGCTACGCCGACGGGCTCGCCGCCCTGCTGGCCGACCAGGGGCTCGGCGCCCCCGCCGCCGCCGAGCTGGCCGCCCGCGTGCACGCCGGCGTCGCGGCGCCGGTGGCACCCGACCCGGTTCCCGTCGCACCCGACCCGGTGGCCCCCGTTTCCGGAACCCCGTACGCGGGCACGCCCGGCCCCGCGCCCACGCCCGGCCCCGCGCCCACCCCTGCGGCCCCACCTCCAGCCGACGGCAACAGCACCATCAGCTACGCCCACCCGCGGCGCCGCCCCGCCGCCACCGAGCCGCCCGAGCCCGCGCCGCGCACCGCCCCGGCCCAGGAGCCCGGGCAGCCCCCGAGGCCCGTCGCCGGGGACGCCAGCGGCTGGTCCATGGAGGAGCGGCTCTACAACCAGGTCTGGGGCATGTTCGAGGACCTGGCCCGCACGGTCGCCGCTTACCGCAGCGCCGTCGACTTCGCCGACTCCCGCATGGACCGCGAGCTCGACGAGGCGCTGTCCGACCCCCGCCACCGCCTGGGAGGCTCCGGGAACGCGGCCCGCGACACCGCCCGGGCGCGCCGCGAGGAGCTCGTGGCCCAGGCCCGGGCCGTCCTCGACCGCGACCTCGCCCAGCTGGTCGCCGAGTCCGAAGTGGTCGAGCCGGCCCTGCCGGCCGCGTACGCCCGCTGGGCCAACCCGGTCTGGCACGCCGGCCGGTCCGCCGCTCCGCCCGAGGAGAACCCGCTCGCCCTGCGCCTGGGCGACCTGTACCTGCCCGAGCGCCCAGACCTGCGGATCCCCATGCTGATGAGGCTCCCGCTGGAGCGCGGCCTCTGGATCGACAACGGCCGCACCGGCTCCGAGGCCGCGATGGCCATGGACACCGACCGGCTGCGCCGGGCCGCCATGGACATGGCCGTCGCCCACGCGGCCCGGCTGCTCGCCGTCCACCCCGCCGACCGGTTCTCCGTCCACGTCATCGACGCAGCCGGAGCCGCGGCCGCCTCCCTGGCGCCCCTGGTACGCGCCGGGGTGCTGGCCGGTCCGCCCGCCGCCGGGGCCGCCGGGGTCACCGAGACGCTGGCGCGGCTGACCAAGCGGGTGGACCTCGTCCAGATGGCGCTGCGGGCCGGCGCGCCCGAGGACCTGCCGCCCGACGTGGACACGGCCGACCAGCTGCTCCTCGTGCACGACTTCCCGCACGGCTTCGACGACCGGGCCGTCACGCAGTTGCGCTACCTCGCCGACGAGGGCCCGGCGGTCGGCGTGCACCTGCTGATGGTCGCGGACCGTGACGAGGCCTCGGCCTACGGCCCGCTGCTGGACCCGCTGTGGCGCTCGCTCATGCGGCTGTCGCCCGTACCGGACAGCCACCTCGCCGACCCCTGGGTCCACCACGCCTGGACCTTCGAACCGGACCTGCCCCCGCAGGGCAGCCAGGTCCTCGACCAGGCACTGGACCGGGTGGCGCAGGCCCGGCGGCGCACCCGCCCGTGAGGGAGAAGCGGCAGGTCGATGACCTGCCGCTGACCACCTCTTGGGACTCCCTTTACCTTTTTGCCTTCCGGCGGGTACCCTGAGGAGCGCGGAGGGGAGTATTCCTGCTTTCCTGCTACGGCGTACCCGTCAATACGGACCACTGCGGTGAGTGAGCGCAGCCGGTCCCGGGGCGTCGGCCCACGGCCTCCAGGCCGCCCGGGTGGAAGAGACCTCCGGCAGCGATGACGCTGACGAAGTGCTGAGCCATCCGCCGGAGGCGTGTTTACGTGGAAGTTTCCTGGACCCTGTGGGCGCTGACCATCCTCGGTCTGTCCCTCCTCATCGGCGCCGATTTCTTCATCGGCCGCAAACCCCACGACGTATCGATCAAGGAAGCGGGCACCTGGACGGTCGTCTGGATCGTCCTCGCCGCGCTCTTCGGCCTCGGCCTGTGGTTCTTCGGCAACGGCCAGGCCTCCCAGGAGTTCTTCGCGGGCTTCATCACCGAGAAGTCCCTGAGCGTCGACAACCTGTTCGTCTTCGTCCTGATCATGGCGAAGTTCGCGGTGCCCTCCCACCTCCAGCAGCGCGTGCTGCTCGTGGGCGTGCTGATCGCCCTGGTGCTCCGCGCGGTCTTCATCGCGGCCGGCGCGGCGATCATCGCCAGCTTCTCCTGGGTCTTCTACCTCTTCGGCGCCTTCCTCATCTACACCGCGTGGAAGCTGATCCAGGAGGCCCGCAAGGACGAGGACGAGGACGAGTTCGAAGAGAACCGCCTCCTGAAGTCCGTGGAGAAGAAGTTCGGCGTCGCCGACCGCTACCACGGCACCAAGCTCTTCATCCGGAACAACGGCAAGCGCGTCCTGACCCCGCTGATGGTCGTCATGCTCGCCATCGGCACCACCGACGTGCTGTTCGCCCTGGACTCCATCCCCGCGATCTTCGGCCTCACCCAGGACCCGTACATCGTCTTCACGGCCAACGCCTTCGCCCTGATGGGGCTGCGCCAGCTGTACTTCCTGATCGGCGGCCTGCTCAAGAAGCTGGTCCACCTCAGCTACGGCCTGTCGATCATCCTGGGCTTCATCGGCGTCAAGCTGGTGCTGCACGCCCTGCACGAGTCCGGGGTGCACGTCCCGGTCATCTCGATCCCGGTCTCCCTGGGAGTCATCTGCGGTGTCCTGGTCATCACCACGATCACCAGCCTGATGGCCTCCAAGAAGCAGGCGGCGGCCGAAGCCGCCGCCCGCCCGGAGAGCATCGACGCCTGACGCCTGACGCCTGACGCCGGGGCCGGGCTACGCGGGGGCGGCCGTTTCGGCCGCCCCCGTTTGCGTGCCCGCCGTCGCGTCGGGGGCCGACCGCGGCCGTACGACCGCCGGGCCGGTCTCCGGCAGCAGTGCGAAGCAGCCCAGGCTGACCAGGGCGATCGCGCTCAGGTACACGGCCACCCCCCACGGCCTGCCGGACCCGTCCGCCAGCGCCGTCGCCACGATCGGGGTCAGCGCCCCGCCCAGCACCCCGCCCAGGTTGTAGCCGACGGCCGCGCCCGTGCAGCGGATCCGCGGGGCGTACAACTCCGGCAGGTACGCGCCCACCACCGCGAACATCGTCACCATGCCCAGCAGGGCCCCGACGAAGCCCACCGTCATCAGCACCGGATCGGCCGTGCCCAGCAGGGCCACCAGCGGGAACATCCACACCGCGCAGGCCGCCGATCCGGCCAGGCACAGCGGCCGCCTCCCGTACCGGTCACCGAGCACCGCCAGCGGCGGCGTCACCAGGCCCATCAACGCGACGGCGCCCATGATGCACGCCAGCACCGTCGTGCGGCCCATGCCCAGGCGCTCGGTCGCGTACGCCAGGGACCAGGTGGTGACCGCGTAGAACACGGCGTACCCCACGGCCAGCGCCCCGCCGGTGAGCAGGAGCAGCCGCCAGTGCTGGCGGGCCACCTCCGCCAGCGGGGCGTCCGCCCGCCGTCCGCTGCCGGCCAGCGCCCGGAACTGCGGGGTCTCCTCCACCGTGCGGCGCAGCCACAGCCCCGCAAGGGCCAGCAGTCCGGCCGCCCAGAACGGGACGCGCCAGCCCCAGGAGGTGAACTGCGCGTCGGTCAGGGCCGCCGACAGGGCGAGGACGATGCCGTTGGCCAGCAGGAAGCCCACCGGCGGGCCGATCTGCGGGAAGCTCGACCACAGGCCGCGCCGCCGCTCGGGGGCGTGCTCGGCGGTCAGCAGGACCGCGCCGCCCCATTCGCCGCCGAGCCCCAGACCCTGCAGGAAGCGCAGCGCGAGCAGCAGCGCGGGCGCGGCCGCGCCGATCGAGTCGTACGTCGGCACGCAGCCGACGGCGACGGTGGCGAGGCCGGTGAGCAGCAGGGAGGCCAGGAGCACGGGCCGGCGCCCGTAGCGGTCGCCGATGTGGCCGAAGACCGCCGAGCCGAGCGGACGGGCGAGGAAGCCGACGCCGAAGGTCCCGAACGCGGCGAGGGTACCGGCGAGCGGGGAGAAGGAAGGGAAGTACAGCGGGCCGAGCACGAGGGCGGCGGCCGTTCCGTACACGAAGAAGTCGTAGAACTCGATGGCGGTTCCGGCGAGGGAGGCCGAGGCCAGGCGCAGCATCGAGGGGGCGGGGCGGGACGCGGCGGGGGAGGGGGACGGGGAGGGCTCTTGGTGCATGGTGCAGCAGATACCCCCTCCCCGGCCCTCGGGGGGTGCGTTCGGCTCTTATCGACCGGAAGGAGCTCCCCGCGCCGCGAAGTTGACGGATTGCGGACCTACCAGCCGCGTTCGCGCCACTCGGCCAGGTGCGGGCGCTCGGCGCCCAGCGTGGTGTCGTTCCCGTGGCCGGGGTAGATCCAGGTCTCGTCCGGGAGCCGGTCGAAGATCTTGTGCTGGACGTCGTCGATCAGGCTCGCGAAGGCCTTCGGGTCGCCCCAGGTGTTCCCGACGCCGCCCGGGAAGAGGCAGTCGCCGGTGAAGACGTGCGGGTGCCCGTGCGGGTCGTCGTAGATCAGGGCGATCGATCCGGGGGTGTGTCCGACCAGGTGGCGCGCGGTGAGCTCGACCCGCCCGACGCGGACGGTGTCCCCGTCCGCCACCGGGACGTCCGTCGCCACCGGGATGCCTTCGGCGTCATAGGCGCCGGCGTACGTGGTCGCCCCCGTCGCATCGACCACGGCCTGGAGCGCGCCCCAGTGGTCGCCGTGCTGGTGGGTGGTGACGACGGACGCGATGCCGTCGTCCCCGATCAGGCTCAGCAGCGTGCCCGCGTCCGCCGCCGCGTCGATCAGCAGCTGCTCGTCGGTCGCCCGGCAGCGCAGCAGGTAGGCGTTGTTGTTCATCGGACCCACCGCGACCTTGGAAATCATCAGGTCCGCGAGTTCGTGCACGTCGGCCGGGCCGCCGACCTTGACCTCTCCGGTGTACGTCATGTCTTGATCCTAGAGGTGTCGGTTCCTAGAGCGGCGGGAGCTCGGGCAGGCCGGCGCCGGCCGTGACGGAGAGGCGGGCGCCCCGCCGACCGCGCCCGGCCAGCCAGCCGAGGAGCTCGTCCTTGGGTCCCTCGAGGACCACCGGGGTGCCTTCCGTGCCGCCGGTGTGCCAGACCCCGTCGGGCGTGGCGCGGAGCGTGACCGGCGGGACCTCCGGGCGCCCGGACCAGCGGTCGGCGAGGAAGGCGATCTCGCGGTCGGTGAACTCCTCCGGGAGGTCCGAGAGCTCGTAGCCGATGTTCAGGTCGACGTGGTGCAGCGCGACCTCGACCCAGCGGCGGAACGGCACGTTGGCTGCGAGGTCGGTGACGCCGTTGCGCAGCTCGACGGTGCGGGACCAGTCCTGGTCGCGCTCGGTGGTGGCGAGGAAGCGGGCCGCGGAATCACGGAGGTCCGCCAGGTGTTCTTCCAGAGGCCGGCCGGCGTCGCGTTCGATGTCCGCGTCGCGCGCGGTGGCGCTCTCGTACATCGGGCGCCCCTCGAAGACGTTGACGAGGGCGTCGGCGTTGCGCGCGAGGTGGGCCAGGACGTGGCCGCGGCTCCAGCCGGGGAGGTGTGACTCCTCGGCGAGCGCGGCGTTGTCCAGCTTCGCGACCGCGGTCAGCAGTCGGTCCGTCGCTTCACGTACAGATCGCAGGTCGTGCACATGATCAGTCATGAGGGCGAGCCTAGTGCTCTCCCGGCTCCGGCCACACGATCGGGTGAAGCGGTTGGCGGAGTGCCGTAAATCGAATGTGCGTGCTATACGCTCGGAAGTCAGACTCCATCTCCACCGCAGAGGCGCCCCCCATACCCTGGGACGGGGGCCCCGTGCCCCCCGCTCTCTCAAGAAAGGTGCGGACCGGCGTGACCGACCGTCTCATCGTTCGTGGCGCTCGCGAGCACAACCTCAAGAACGTCTCGCTCGACCTGCCCCGCGACTCACTCATCGTCTTCACCGGACTCTCCGGGTCGGGCAAGTCCTCCCTGGCCTTCGACACGATCTTCGCCGAAGGCCAGCGCCGCTACGTCGAGTCGCTCTCGTCGTACGCCCGCCAGTTCCTCGGGCAGATGGACAAGCCCGACGTCGACTTCATCGAGGGGCTCTCGCCGGCCGTCTCGATCGACCAGAAGTCGACCTCGCGCAACCCGCGCTCGACCGTGGGCACCATCACCGAGGTCTACGACTACCTCCGCCTCCTCTTCGCCCGCATCGGCAAGCCGCACTGCCCCGAGTGCCGGCGCCCCATCTCGCGGCAGTCGCCGCAGGCGATCGTCGACAAGGTGCTCGCGCTCCCCGAGGGCAGCCGCTTCCAGGTGCTCTCGCCGCTGGTGCGCGAGCGCAAGGGCGAGTTCGTCGACCTCTTCGCCGACCTGCAGACCAAGGGGTACAGCCGGGCGCGGGTGGACGGGCAGACCATCCAGCTCTCCGAGCCGCCCACCCTGAAGAAGCAGGAGAAGCACACCATCGAGGTGGTCATCGACCGCCTCACCGTCAAGGACAGCGCCAAGCGCAGGCTCACCGACTCGGTGGAGACCGCGCTCGGCCTCTCCGGCGGCATGGTCATCCTGGACTTCGTCGACCTCCCCGAGGACGACCCCGAGCGTGAGCGGATGTACTCCGAGCACCTCTACTGCCCGTACGACGACCTCTCCTTCGAGGAGCTGGAGCCGCGCTCCTTCTCCTTCAACTCGCCGTTCGGCGCCTGTCCCGAGTGCACGGGCATCGGCACGCGCATGGAGGTGGACCCGGAGCTGATCATTCCGGACGAGGAGAAGTCCCTGGACGAGGGGGCCGTCTCGCCGTGGTCGCTGGGCCACACCAAGGACTACTTCCAGCGGCTGATCGGCGCGCTCGCCGGGGAGCTGGGCTTCCGGACGGACATCCCGTGGGCCGGGCTGCCGGCCCGCGCCAAGAAGGCCCTGCTCTACGGGCACAGGACGCAGATCGAGGTCCGCTACCGCAACCGCTACGGGCGGGAGCGGGCGTACACCACCGCCTTCGAGGGCGCCGTGCCCTTCGTCAAGCGGCGGCACGCGGAGTCCGAGAGCGACGCCAGCCGCGAGCGCTTCGAGGGCTACATGCGCGAGGTGCCCTGCCCGACCTGTGAGGGCACCCGGCTCAAGCCGATCGTGCTCGCCGTGACGGTGATGGAGAAGTCCATCGCCGAGGTCGCCGCCATGTCGATCAGCGAATGCGCGGACTTCCTCGGCCGGCTGCGGCTCGACGCCCGCGACAAGAAGATCGCCGAGCGCGTCCTCAAGGAGGTCAACGAGCGGCTCCGCTTCCTCGTCGACGTCGGCCTGGACTACCTCTCGCTGAACCGCGCCGCGGGCACCCTGTCCGGCGGCGAGGCCCAGCGCATCCGCCTCGCCACGCAGATCGGCTCCGGTCTGGTCGGCGTGCTGTACGTGCTGGACGAGCCCTCCATCGGCCTGCACCAGCGCGACAACCACCGGCTGATCGAGACGCTGGTGCGGCTGCGGGACATGGGCAACACCCTGATCGTCGTCGAGCACGACGAGGACACCATCAAGGTGGCCGACTGGGTCGTGGACATCGGCCCCGGCGCGGGTGAGCACGGCGGCAAGGTGGTGCACAGCGGTTCGCTGAAGGAGCTGCTGAAGAACTCCGAGTCGATGACCGGCCAGTACCTGTCGGGCAAGCGCTCCATCGCGATCCCGGACGTACGCCGGCCCGTGAACGGCGAGCGGAAGCTGACCGTCCACGGCGCCAAGGAGAACAACCTCCGGGACATCGACGTCGCCTTCCCGCTGGGCGTGCTCACGGCCGTGACCGGGGTGTCGGGTTCCGGCAAGTCGACGCTGGTCAACGACATCCTCTACACGCACCTGGCGCGCGAGCTGAACGGCGCCCGGTCGGTGCCGGGGCGGCACACGCGGGTGGACGGGGACGACCTCGTCGACAAGGTCGTGCACGTCGACCAGTCGCCGATCGGCCGGACCCCCAGGTCCAACCCGGCCACCTACACCGGCGTCTTCGACCACGTGCGCAAGCTGTTCGCGGAGACCATGGAGGCGAAGGTGCGCGGCTACCTGCCGGGCCGCTTCTCCTTCAACGTGAAGGGCGGCCGGTGCGAGAACTGCTCCGGCGACGGCACGATCAAGATCGAGATGAACTTCCTGCCGGACGTCTACGTCCCGTGCGAGGTCTGCCACGGCGACCGCTACAACCGGGAGACGCTGGAGGTCCACTACAAGGGCAAGTCCATCGCGGAAGTCCTCAACATGCCGATCGAGGAGGCGCTGGACTTCTTCGAGGCGGTGCCGACGATCGCGCGGCACCTGCGGACGCTGAACGAGGTGGGGCTGGGCTACGTCCGGCTCGGCCAGTCGGCGCCGACGCTGTCCGGCGGTGAGGCGCAGCGCGTGAAGCTGGCGTCGGAGCTGCAGAAGCGGTCGACGGGTCGCACGGTCTACGTGCTGGACGAGCCGACGACGGGTCTGCACTTCGAGGACATCTCGAAGCTGATCAAGGTCCTGTCGGGGCTGGTGGACAAGGGGAACTCGGTGATCGTCATCGAGCACAACCTGGACGTCATCAAGACCGCGGACTGGGTCATCGACATGGGCCCGGAGGGCGGCTACGGCGGCGGCCTGGTGGTGGCCGAGGGCACGCCGGAGCAGGTCGCGTCCGTGGGGGCGAGCCACACGGGCAAGTTCCTGCGGGACATCCTGGGGGCGGACCGGATCTCCGACGCCGGGTCGCCTCCCGCGGTCGCCGCGGCCAGGAAGGCGCCGGCCGCCAAGAAGGCCCCGGCTGCCAAGAAGACCGCCGCGGCCAAGAAGGCGGCTGTCCCGGCCAAGAAGGCGACGGCGCGGGCGCGCAAGGCGTAGCCCGGCCCCAGCGTGCGCGGGAAGGGGGTCCGGCCCGGCGGCCGGGCCCCCTTCGCCGTCCGCAGGTGCCGCTGCCGGATGCCGGGCCCCGTCCGCGGTGCCGCTGCCGGGCTGCCGGGTTCCCCTCCGCCGTTGCCCGGACCGTGTGTGGCGGCTATCCGGTGAGCTCCGCCGCGTACGGCGGCTCCGCGCCCGCCCGGGTGCAGGTCAGGGCCGCCGCGTGCGCCGCGTACCCCAGCACGTCCGGCCAGTCCACCGGGCCGCTCCCCGCCGCGGAAAGCCGGTGCAGCAAGGCGGCGTTGACGGTGTCGCCCGCCCCGATCGTGTCCGCCACGGCGACCGGACGGGCCGCCACCGAATGCTCCGCGCCCTCCCGGGTCCACACCGTCAGCCCCGCCGCGCCCCGGGTCAGCACCACGGCCGAGGGACCCGCCGCGAGCCAGTCGGTGACCCGTCCGCCCAGCCAGACCGCGTCCTCCTCCGACAGCTTGAGGACGGAGGCGTACGGCAGCAGCCGCGTCAGGAACCGGGCGCGGTAGCCCGCCGGGTCCGCGATCAGCGCCGGCCGGATGTTGGGGTCCAGCAAGGTCAGCAGCCCGCGCCGCGACTCCCGGCGCAGCAGGGCCTCGTACGCGCTCGCGCCCGGCTCCAGGACCAGCGAGCAGGTCCCGAGCGCGAGGGCCCGTACCGTCTGCGGAAGGGCGGCCGGAAGCGTGAACAGGCGGTCCGCCGTGCCCTCGACGTAGAAGCCGTAGGAGGCCGAGCCGTCCGGGGCCAGCGAGGGCACGGCGAGGGTGGTCGGCTCCGGACCGCGCTGCACCAGCGACAGGTCCACTCCGGCCGCGCGCAGCCCCGCCAGCAGGCTCTCGCCGAACCCGTCCGCCGAGACCCGTGAGCAGAAGGCGACCTCGGCGCCCAGGCGCCCGAGCGCGAGCGCGGTGTTGTACGGTCCGCCGCCCGGCCGGGGCAGCAGTGCGCCCGTCGGCCGCGCGACGGGGACCAGGTCGATGAGGGCTTCTCCGCCGACGACGATCACGCGGGGGAAGCTACCCCATCGGACGGCGGTATCGTCGGGTGCACCCCGCGCCGCCCCTTCCACCCGGAGAGTTCCATGCCCGCATCGCCGTCCCCCGCCCGCCGCACCGTTCTCAGGGGCGCGGCCGCGCTCGCGGGGGCAGCCGGCGCCGGTGCGGCCCTCGCGGCCTGCTCGACCGGGACCCACAGCGGCGGGAACACCCCCGCGACACCCACCGCCCCCGTGGAACTGGGGGCCGCCGCCGAGGTGCCCGTGGGCGGGGCGAAGCTGTACCGGGAGCGGAAGCTGATCGTCAGCTGCCCGGCGGCGGGCGAGTACAAGGCGTTCAGCGCCCAGTGCACGCACGCCGGCTGCGTCCTCGACAAGATCGTCGAGGGCGAGGGCAACTGCCCCTGCCACGGCAGCCGCTTCGACGTGACCACCGGAAAGGTCCTGAAGGGCCCCGCCGCCGACCCGCTGCCCGCCGTCCCCGTCAGGGCGGAGAACGGCAGGCTCATCGCGGGCTGACCGCCCGGGGCTCGCGCGGGGCCGCGCCAGGGCCGCGCCGGGCTCAGTCCCAGTCCCAGGCGATCCCGAGGATTCCGCGCCGCACCGACTGTTCCACCAGGTGCACCGCCCGGTGGCGGCCGCTCGGCGTGAGGTCGGCGAGGCCGGTGCGCGGGGCCTGTGGCCCGGAACGGGCGAAGCGGCGGCAGCGCACCGGCAGGGCCGCCTCGTCGAAGCGGACCTGGAGCATGTACTGGCCGCCCGCATAGCTGAACCCGCGCACGTACTCGCCGCTTCGCGCGCCCGTGCCGTCCTCGATGCCGTAGCCGAAGACGTACGTGTCACCGCGCCGCAGCCGGGCGTCGAAGAGCAGCTCCGCCACCACCACCCCGGCCTCCCCGTGGCTGCGCACCCGCCCGGTGCGGCAGTTCTCGTACGCCGCCACCTCGATCCGGGACGTGTCGCAGCCCGGATCGCCGTGGTGGATGGCGAGGTAGCGGTCGACGCCGTCGCGGTGGGCGCGGACGATCTGCTGCGACTCGCGGGTCCGCATTTCGCCGGCCGCCCCGATCCGCACCCGCTCGTGGTGCCCGAGCGAGTGCAGTCCGCCGTCGGGCGGGAGGTCCATCCCGGCCAGCAGCTGTTCCACCGCCGCGCCCACGCTCACCAGGGCCCGGTAGGGGCGGGCGGCCGGACGGGCGGGGCCGCGGCCGGATTCGGGGGCGGCCAGCAGCCGCAGGAGGGCGCCGTCCGGCAGCTCGAGGATCTGCTCCAGGGCGGTGACGGCCCGCAGGGACTCCGCGTGCCGGGGCCGCCGGGCGCCCTGCTGCCAGTAACTGAGGCTGGTGACACCGACCTTGATGCCGCGTGCCGCCAGCCGGTGCTGCACCCGGTGCAGGGGCAGTCCGCGCGCGGCGAGGGCGGCGCGCAGGGCGAGGTGGAAGGGGCCGCCGCGCAGCAGCTGTCGGAGCTCTGCCGTGCCCGTGGCGTCCGCCGGGTCCGCCGTCTCGCCGGTCGGCCGCATGGCGACTCCTCTGTGAACGTTCACTCGCGTCGGCGCGGGGGATCGTGCCTGGGGCTCCGGGGGCTCCGGGGGACCAGGTGACACGGCAGCAACCGTTCACACCGCAGCCCCACCGTTCACACTGCAATGTCACCGCGTATTGAAGCGTGTTGACCTGATCGCGACAACACCCCGATGCTCCTCCACAGCGTCCGGACGCGCTCCTCCACCCCCACATCCCCGCTTCGGGAGGAACGCGATGCGCCACCGAAACCGGCGGTTGTCCCTCGCCGCCTTCGTCTCCGCCCTGCTGCTCGCCCTGCCCCTCGGCGCCGGTACCGCCACCGCCGCCGTCCCCACCCCCGCCGACACCGATTCCGCCCTCGCGTACAAGCGCCTGAACATCACCATGCAGGCGCAGCAGAAGACCAACTGGTGCTGGGCCGCCGGCGGCAACACCATCACCACCTGGTTCGGCCGCACCTACACCCAGAACCAGTTCTGCAACGCCGCCTTCAACCGCCAGCAGGGCTACGACTGCCCGAACAACCAGGCCACCCTCGGCAACGTCCAGACCGGCCTGCGCTGGGCGGGCATCAACCCCGGTTCGTACGTGAACGGCTGGCTCCAGTACTCCACCGTCCAGACCGAGATCAACGCCAACCGCCCGATCGAGACCCGGATCCAGTGGTCGGGCGGCGGCGGTCACATGCACGTCATCTACGGCTACGACACCGCCAACAGCTGGGTGTACTGGGGCGATCCGTGGCCCTCCAGCGACCGCTACAACTGGGCCTCGCACGCCTGGTACGTCAACAACGGCACCTTCTCCTGGACCCACTCCCTCTACCGGATCGGGGCGTGAGCGCCATGACCCTGCGCGCCACTGCCGCGGTCCTGGCCGCCGCTGCCTCCGCCGTCCTCCTCGGCCTCGCCCCGCAGGCCGCCGCGGCGCCCGTGCCGCAGCCGCAGACCGCCACCGCCGAGACCCGGGCGGCCGCCGCGTCGGCGGCCGGGGCACCGGACAGCCTGGCCACCCTCTCCCGGTTCTTCGCCAGGGAGGGCAGGATCTCGCCCACCGCCGCCCAGCCCCGCATCGAAGGGGAGGCGATACCGGTGCACCACCTCTCCCCGGACTTCGTCGCCGGCACACCGGGCGCCTCCGTGGCCCGCCTGGAGTTCCTCGCCAGCAAGGCCGTCTCCGCCGACGGGCAGCTGGCCGCGCTGTGGACGGCCCGGACGGAGGCCGGCTGGCAGGTCGTGAACATCGCCACCGGCGACGACGAGTTCCGCTACGCGCAGCTGGGCGCGGAGAAACTGCCCGGCGGGACGGTGTTCCGCGAGCCGCAGATCGACGCGTGGTACGTGGCCGGGGGCGAGCGGGTGCTGCCGCTGGACGAGGACGCGGCCGGCGCCGTGGGCGCCGGGGGTACGAGCCTCGGTGCCTACCGGGCCCGGGTCACGAAGGCCTACGGGGACAAGCTCCCCGGCTCCGCGTACGCAGAGCGCGGCACGGCGGGCGGCTTCGCCGACGGGGCCGCGGTGCCGCCGCCGGGCCCGCAGACCGGTGTGCCCGTGGCGGCCGGGAGTGCGGTGGGGGCGGTCGCCCTGGCAGGGCTCGGCGTGGCCGCGGTGCGCAGGTCGCGCCGGGCGCACGCGCAGGCCTGACCCGGTTCGCGCGCGGTCCGCGGGGGAGGCGCCGCTGCCAGGGCGCCGCCCCCGCCCCGCGCCCACAGGGTCCGGTTCCCGCCAGGGGCCGGGCCCTGTGCCCCGCTCCTCGGGCAGGCAGGCCGGGCGGGCGGGCCGTGGAGGGGTACGGCCCGTTGTCGGTGGGCGCCAGTAGGGTGGTTGGCATGGCCGACCCTTCCAGTTACCGACCCAAGCCGGGACAGGTCCCCGACTCCCCAGGGGTGTACAGATTCCGCGACGAGCACCGTCGGGTGATCTACGTCGGTAAGGCCAAGAGCCTGCGCCAGCGCCTGGCCAGCTACTTCCAGGACATCGCCGGCCTGCATCCCCGTACCGCCACCATGGTGACCACGGCCGCCTCCGTCGAGTGGACGGTGGTGTCCACCGAGGTCGAGGCGCTCCAGCTGGAGTACTCCTGGATCAAGGAGTACGACCCGCGGTTCAACGTCAAGTACCGCGACGACAAGAGCTACCCCTCCCTCGCCGTGACGATGAACGAACCGTACCCGCGCGTCCAGGTCATGCGCGGGCCCAAGAAGAAGGGCGTGCGCTACTTCGGTCCGTACGGGCACGCCTGGGCCATCCGCGAGACCGTCGACCTCATGCTGCGGGTCTTCCCCGTGCGCACCTGCTCGGCCGGGGTGTTCAAGCGCTCCGCGCAGATCGGCCGGCCCTGCCTGCTCGGCTACATCGGCAAGTGCTCCGCGCCCTGCGTCGGCCGGGTCACGCCCGAGGAGCACCGCGAACTGGCCGAGGACTTCTGCGACTTCATGGCAGGCCGCACCGGCACCTACCTCTCCCGGCTGGAGAAGGAGATGCACGAGGCGGCCGAGGAGATGGAGTACGAGAAGGCCGCCCGGCTGCGCGACGACATCGGGGCGCTGCGCCGGGCCATGGAGAAGAACGCCGTGGTGCTCGCCGACGCGACCGACGCCGACCTCGTCGCGGTCGCCGAGGACGAGCTCGAGGCCGCCGTGCAGATCTTCCACGTCCGCGGCGGCCGGGTCCGGGGCCAGCGCGGCTGGGTCACCGACAAGGTCGAGGCCGTCGACACGGCCGGGCTGGTCGAGCACGCCCTGCAGCAGCTCTACGGGGAGGAGACCGGCGAGTCCGTCCCCAAGGAGGTGCTCGTCCCCGCGCTGCCCGAGGACACGCCCGCGCTGAGCCAGTGGCTCGCCGAGCGCCGGGGGTCCGGGGTCAGCCTGCGCATCCCGCAGCGCGGCGACAAGAAGGCCCTCATGGAGACCGTCCACCGCAACGCGCAGCAGTCCCTCGCCCTCCACAAGACCAAGCGCGCCAGCGACCTCACCACCCGCTCCCGGGCCCTGGAGGAGATCGCCGGGGCGCTGGAGCTGGACAGCGCACCGCTGCGCATCGAGTGCTTCGACATCTCCCACCTCCAGGGGGACGACGTGGTCGCGTCGATGGTGGTCTTCGAGGACGGGCTCGCCCGCAAGAGCGAGTACCGGCGCTTCCAGATCAAGTCCTTCGAGGGGCAGGACGACGTCCGCTCCATGCACGAGGTGGTCTCCCGCCGCTTCCGCCGCTACCTCCAGGAGAAGCTGAAGACCGGCGAGTGGGAGGCGCAGGAGGGCGAGGCACCCGAGGACGACGGGCGGGCCAAGCGCTTCGCCTACCCGCCCCAGCTGGTGGTGGTCGACGGCGGGCAGCCGCAGGTCGCCGCCGCCAAGCGGGCCCTGGAGGAGCTCGGCGTCGACGACGTGGCCGTCTGCGGCCTGGCCAAGCGGCTGGAGGAGGTCTGGCTGCCCGGGGAGGACGACCCGGTCGTGCTGCCCCGCAGCAGCGAGGGCCTCTACCTGCTCCAGCGGGTGCGTGACGAAGCCCACCGCTTCGCCATCCAGTACCAGCGCAACAAGCGCGGCAAGCGCCTGAAGGCGGGCCCCCTGGACGAGGTGCCCGGCCTCGGCGAGAGTCGCAAACACGCCCTGGTCAAACACTTCGGTTCGGTGAAGAAGCTCCGACAGGCGACAATCGACCAGATCTGCGAGGTCCCGGGCATAGGCCGCAAGACGGCCGAGGCCGTGGCCGTGGCCCTCGCCCGGTCGGTCCCCGCCGGTCCTGCCGTCAACACGGCCACAGGAGAGATCATTGAGGATGAGAACCCCGCCCAGCGGGTGGGGGCACCTCCCGGCGGCGGCCGGGAGGCATCGTCCGAACGGGGGACCGATCAATGACCGAGCACGAGACCGCGCACGACCGAGACGGAGCACAGGTGAGTACGGGCACGACAGTGGAGCCCGGCGAGACCGCCGAGGCGGCCATCCCCGAGCTGGTGATCATCTCCGGGATGTCCGGGGCCGGCCGCAGTACGGCGGCCAAGTGTCTGGAGGACCTCGGCTGGTTCGTCGTCGACAACCTGCCGCCGGCGCTGATCCCCACCATGGTGGAGCTCGGCGCCCGCTCCCAGGGCAACGTGGCGCGCATCGCCGTCGTCGTCGACGTCCGCGGCCGCCAGTTCTTCGACGCCCTGCGCGAGTCCCTCGCCGACCTCGACAGCCGCGGGGTCACCCGCCGCATCGTGTTCCTGGAGTCCTCCGACGACGCGCTGGTACGCCGCTTCGAGTCGGTCCGCCGCCCGCACCCGCTGCAGGGCGACGGGCGCATCACCGACGGCATCGCCGCCGAGCGCGACCTGCTGCGCGAGCTGCGCGGGGACGCCGACCTGGTGATCGACACCTCCAGCCTGAACGTGCACGAGCTGCGCGCCAAGATGGACGCCCAGTTCGCCGGGGACGAGGAGCCCGAGCTGCGGGCCACCGTCATGTCCTTCGGCTACAAGTACGGCCTGCCCGTCGACGCCGACCTCGTCGTCGACTGCCGCTTCATCCCCAACCCGCACTGGGTGCCCGAGCTGCGCCCCTTCACCGGGCTCAACGAGGAGGTGTCGGGGTACGTCTTCGGCCAGCCCGGCGTGAAGGAGTTCCTCGACCGCTACACCGAACTGCTCCAGCTCATCGCCGCCGGCTACCGCCGCGAGGGCAAGCGGTACGTGACCATCGCGGTCGGCTGCACGGGCGGCAAGCACCGCAGCGTGGCCGTGTCCGAGAAGCTCGCCGCCCGCCTCGCCTCCGAGGGAGTCGAGACCGTCGTCGTCCACCGGGACATGGGGCGCGAGTGACCGCACGGACCCCGCGCCTGAGCCGCCTGCGCCGCCTCACCCCGGGACGGGGCGAGGACGGCGCGGGCCGTTCCGGACGCCGGCGCGGAGCCACGCCCAAGGTGGTCGCCCTGGGCGGCGGCCAGGGCCTGTCGGCCTCGCTCGCCGCCCTGCGCCGCATCACCGGTGACCTCACCGCCGTGGTCACCGTCGCCGACGACGGCGGCTCCAGCGGCCGGCTCCGCGAGGAGCTCGGCGTGCTGCCGCCCGGCGACCTGCGCAAGGCGCTGGCCGCGCTGTGCGGCGACGACGACTGGGGCCAGACCTGGGCCCGGGTCATCCAGCACCGTTTCCAGTCCCAGGGCGACCTGCACGGCCACGCCGTCGGCAACCTGCTGATCGTCGCCCTGTGGGAACAGCTCGGCGACCCCGTCCAGGCCCTCGACCTGGTCGGCAGGCTGCTGGGCGCGCAGGGCCGGGTGCTGCCGATGTCGGCGGTTCCGCTGGAGCTCCAGGCCCTGGTCAAGGGGCACGATCCGGCCAGGCCCGAGGAGGTGGACACCGTCCGTGGGCAGGCCACCGTGGCCCTGACCCCGGGCGAGGTGCACTCCGTCCAGGTCGTGCCCGCCGACCCGCCGGCCGTACCGGAGGCCGTCGCGGCGGTCCTGGACGCCGACTGGGTGGTGCTCGGTCCGGGGTCGTGGTTCTCCTCCGTCATCCCGCACCTGCTGGTGCCGGAGCTGCTGGACGCACTGGTCGAGACGAAGGCCCGCCGGGTGCTCTCGCTGAACCTCGCGCCGCAGCCCGGCGAAACAGAGGGCTTCTCTCCGCAGCGTCATTTGGAGGTTTTGGCCCGACACGCCCCTAAACTCGCCCTGGACGTGGTGCTGGCCGACGAGGCCGCCGTGCCCGACCGCGAGTCCCTCGCCGATGCCGCAAAACGGTTCGGTGCCGCGGTCGAGCTGGCGCCCGTGGCCAGGGAGGACGGGTCTCCGAAGCATGATCCGGAGCTGCTCGCCGCCGCGTACGACCGTATTTTTCGGATGCATGGAAGGATCGGCCCATGGCGATGACGCCCGCGGTGAAGGATGAGATCTCCCGCCTCCCCGTCACCCGGACCTGCTGCAGGAAGGCGGAGGTCTCGGCGATCCTTCGGTTCGCGGGCGGCCTCCACCTGGTGAGCGGCCGCATCGTCATCGAGGCGGAGCTCGACACCGGGATCGCGGCCAGACGCCTGCGCAAGGACATCCTCGAGATCTTCGGGCACTCCTCGGACCTGGTGGTCATGGCTCCCGGCGGACTGCGCCGCGGCAGCCGCTACGTGGTCCGGGTCGTGGCCGGCGGCGACCAGCTGGCACGCCAGACCGGCCTCGTGGACGGCCGCGGCCGTCCCATCCGGGGTCTTCCCCCGCAGGTGGTCTCCGGGGCCACCTGTGACGCGGAGGCGGCCTGGCGCGGCGCCTTCCTGGCCCACGGCTCGCTCACCGAGCCGGGCCGGTCCTCCTCCCTGGAGGTCACCTGCCCCGGTCCGGAGGCCGCCCTGGCCCTGGTGGGCGCCGCCCGCAGGCTCTCCATCGCCGCCAAGGCGCGCGAGGTGCGGGGTGTCGACCGGGTCGTCGTCCGCGACGGCGACGCGATCGGCGCCCTGCTGACCCGCCTCGGCGCCCACGAGTCCGTGCTGGCCTGGGAGGAGCGGCGGATGCGGCGCGAGGTGCGCGCCACCGCCAACCGCCTGGCCAACTTCGACGACGCCAACCTGCGCCGCTCGGCGCGGGCCGCCGTGGCCGCCGGAGCCCGGGTGCAGCGCGCGCTGGAGATCCTCGGCGAGGAGGTCCCCGAGCACCTCGCCGCGGCCGGCCGGCTGCGCATGGAGCACAAGCAGGCCTCCCTCGAGGAGCTCGGCGCGCTCGCCGACCCGCCGCTGACCAAGGACGCGGTCGCGGGCCGGATCCGCCGCCTGCTGGCGATGGCCGACAAGCGGGCCCAGGACCTCGGCATCCCGGGCACCGAGTCGAACCTCGATCTCAGCGAGGAGATGGCCGACAACATGGCCGGCTGACCAGGTCGGCTGACCTGGCCGTACCCGCGCTGGAGGGGGCCTGCACGATCACTCGTGCGGGCCCCCTTCCCGTCCCACGCCCCATTGACATGAGCATGGACTGGTCGTGAGCCTTTCGTCCGGACACTTTCGTGGCAGACGACGCCCAGGGGGGCATATGAGGCACCGAGCGAGATCGACCCTCGCCGCAAGCGCACTCGTCTTCGGCACCGCACTCGCCGCGCTACCCGCGGCGGCGCAGGCCCAGCCCGGCTCCGGCGCCACACCGGGCGCCGCGTCCGATGCCGAAGTACGCGTCTACGAAGCCGACATCACCAAGGAGCAGGTCCCGCTGGTCCTCGCGGCCGGCCAGGACGCGCACGAGCTCGCCGAACGCGCGCCGGAGAGCGGCACCGCCAAGGTCGAGCTCTTCCTCACCGGCGATCAGGCCGACGCGCTCGCCGCCCAGGGCGTCAAGCTCGCCGAACGCGAGGTCACCGGCGAGGGACTCGCCCGCGCCAAGTCCGCCGGGGACGGGGTGTTCCGCCCGTACAGCGGCAAGGGCGGACTCCAGGAGGAGATCCTGCGGACCGGCCGGGAGAACCCCGCGCTCACCAAGGTCGTCTCCATCGGCAAGACCGTCCAGGGCAAGGACATCCTCGCCCTCAAGGTCACCAAGAACGCCCGGAAGACCAAGGACGGCGACAAGCCGGCCGTGCTCTACATGTCCAACCAGCACGCCCGCGAGTGGATCACCCCGGAGATGACGCGGCGGCTGATGCACCACACCGTCGACAACTACGGCAAGGACCCGCGGATCACCAAGCTGGTGGACTCCACCGAGCTGTGGTTCCTGCTCACGGCCAACCCCGACGGGTACGACTACACCCACGCGCCCGACGGCGAGCGGCTGTGGCGCAAGAACATGCGCGACAACAACGGAGACGGCAAGCACACCGCCGTCGACGGCGTCGACCTGAACCGCAACTTCGCCTACAAGTGGGGCTACGACAACGAAGGGTCCTCGCCCAGCCAGGCGAGCGAGACCTACCGCGGCCCCAAGGCCGGCTCCGAGCCCGAGACCGCGGCCCTCGACGCCTTCGAGAAGCGCATCGGCTTCGAGTACGCCATCAACTACCACTCCGCCGCCGAGCTGCTCCTCTACGGCGTGGGCTGGCAGGTGGCCACCGACACCCCCGACGACGTCGCCTACAAGGCGCTCGCGGGCACCCCGGAGAACCCCGCTGTCCCGGGCTACTACCCGCAGGTGTCCTCCGAGCTCTACACGACCAACGGCGAGGCCGACGGCCACGCCTCCAACGTCAACGGCATCATGATGTTCACGCCGGAGATGACCACCTGCCAGACGGCCTCCGAGATCGACCCGAACGACCGGTGGAAGCCCGAGGACTGCGCCTCCGGCTTCAACTTCCCGGACGACGAGAAGCTCATCCAGGCCGAGTTCGCCAAGAACGTCCCCTTCGCCCTGTCGGTCGGCGAGAGCGCCGCGCACCCGGACCGTCCGGCGTCCGTCGTCGGCCTGAGCGCCGCCGACTTCACCCCGGACCCCTTCACGACCTCCTACGCGTCCCGCGGCGAGGACCAGACGGTCTCCGTCACGGCCCGCAAGGCGCTGAAGGACAAGGAGCTCAACTTCCGGATCAACGGCGGCCGGACGCACGACGAGGACCTCAAGGCCTGGAAGGGCGGCGAGGTCTACGGCGGCGAGGACAACAACTGGTTCGACGAGTACCGGGCCGAGGTGGACGGCGCGAAGCCCGGCGACGAGGTCGAGGTCTGGTTCACCGGCCGCGACGGCTCCGGCAAGCGGGTCTCCAGCGAGCACTTCACGTACACGGTGGCCGAGCGGCCGCGCGCGGACGTGCTGGTGATCGCGGAAGAGGGAGCCAAGGCCCAGCACGCCCAGAGCTACGTCGACGCGCTGCGCGCCAACGGCAGGTCCGCGGCGGTCTGGGACGTCGCCACCCAGGGGGCGCCGCACCACCTCGGGGTGCTCTCCCACTTCCGTACGGCCCTGCACTACACCGGGGGCAAGACCCCGGGCGGGGACACCCAGCTGGCGGTCCGCGACTTCCTCAACGAGGGCGGCAAGCTGATCGAGGCCGGTGAACTGGCCGGCGGCAACGCCCAGGTCGGCCGCGCCGTGACCAACGACTTCAGCCAGTACTGGCTCGGGGCCTACGGCCGTACGAGCGTCAGCGGCGCCACCGGATTCTCCGGCGCCGGAGCCCTGGCCGGGGCCAAGGGCGGCCTCGGCAACGCCGCGGGCAACCCGCTCGACGCCCCCGGCTCGTACCTGGTGACCTCCGACAGCCTGGCCCCCGCGCAGTTCCCGCAGTTCAAGAGCGCGCAGGCCGGTCAGTTCGGCGGGGTCGTCAACCCGTACGCCCCCTATGCCGGCAGCCAGATGGCCTCCGCCCTCCACGAGGACGACGACTGGAAGCGGCTGACCCGCACGATCGACCTCACCAAGGTCTCCGCCGCGGACAAGCCGCAGCTGAAGCTCGCGATGAGCTGGAACGTCGAGGAGGGCTACGACCACGCCGTGCTGGAGGCCCGTACCGCCGGCGCGGACGACTGGACCACCCTCCCGGACGCGGGCGGCCTGAGCAGCACCACCGTTCCCGAGGAGTGCGGGGCGGGGTTCTTCGTCAACGGCCACCCGTTCCTGCGCCACTACCTCACCCTCGAGGGCGGCAGCTGCACCGCGAAGGGCACCAGCGGGGCGTGGAACAGCTTCACCGGGTCCTCGGGCGGCTGGAAGCAGGTCTCCTTCGACCTGAGCGCCTACGCGGGCAAGACCGTCGAGGTCTCGCTCTCCTCCGTCACCGACGGCGGCTCGGGCGGCCGCGGCGTCTTCGCGGACGAGGCGCGCCTGAACGTGGGCGGCACGGACGGGGCCGCCGAGGGCTTCGAGACCTCGTTCGGCGAGTGGACCGCTCAGGGCGCGCCTGCCGGCAGCCCCGAAGTTCCGGGCGATTGGTCCCGGTCGGGAGAGCTGTTCAAGTCCTACGCGGCGGTGACTACGCGTGACACCGTCCTGCTGGGCTTCGGCCTGGAGCACGTGTCGGCGGCGGCTGACCGTGCCGTACTCGTCGGTAAGGCGCTCCGGGCGCTGAACCGCTGATCAGGGGCCCTCACCGGGTTCACCCTGAGTGACGGGGAGAAAGTCCCCCGAGGTCCCGTGCCGGGCAATCGGTACGGGGCCTCGGGGCGTGTCAGGCTCCGACCGATGTCACTCAAAAGCTCACGGAGAGGTAGGGTCGTAAGCGGTCGGGGACATCCCATACAGCTCGCCGGCGCACTTACCGGCGCACCAACGAGGAGATCGGTTCGTGACGATCCGCGTAGGCATCAACGGTTTTGGCCGAATTGGCCGCAACTACTTCCGGGCGCTCCTTGAGCAGGGAGCGGACATCGAGATCGTCGGTGTCAACGACCTGACTGACAACGCCACCCTGGTGCACCTGCTCAAGTACGACACCATCCTGGGCCGCCTCAAGGCCGAGGTCTCCCACACCGACGACACCATCACCGTCGGCGGCAACACCTTCAAGACCTTCGCCGAGCGCGACCCCGCGAACCTCCCCTGGGGCGAGCTGGGCGCCGACATCGTCATCGAGTCGACCGGCATCTTCACGAAGAAGGCCGACGCCGCCAAGCACATCGCCGCCGGCGCGAAGAAGGTCCTCATCTCGGCTCCGGCCAAGGACGAGGACATCACGATCGTGATGGGCGTCAACCAGGACAAGTACGACGCGGCCAACCACCACGTCATCTCCAACGCCTCCTGCACCACCAACTGCGTGGCGCCGATGGCCAAGGTCCTCCTGGAGAACTTCGGCATCGTCAAGGGCATGATGACCACGGTCCACGCCTACACGAACGACCAGCGCATCCTGGACTTCCCGCACTCGGACCTGCGCCGCGCCCGCGCCGCCGCCGAGAACATCATCCCGACCACCACCGGTGCCGCCAAGGCCACCGCGCTGGTGATCCCGGAGCTGGCGGGCAAGCTCGACGGCATCGCGATGCGCGTCCCGGTCCCCACCGGCTCGGTGACGGACCTGGTCATCGAGCTGGAGCGCGAGGTGACCAAGGACGAGGTCAACACCGCCTTCCAGAAGGCCGCCGAGGGCCAGCTGAAGGGCATCCTCGACTACACCGAGGACGCGATCGTCTCTTCCGACATCGTGAACTGGCCCGCGTCCTGCACCTTCGACTCCTCCCTGACCATGGTCCAGGGCAAGAGCGTCAAGGTCGTCGGCTGGTACGACAACGAGTGGGGCTACTCCAACCGTCTCGTGGACCTCACGGTCTTCGTCGGTGGCCAGCTCTGAGGTCACCCGGTTCTGGTTCTAAGGTAGGCACCACGATGTGAGCACAGGGTCCGGGCTGCGCGACGAAGCGCCGCACGGGCCCTGTCGCTTGTCTCGGTCTCCCTTCCTCGCCCTTCGCGAGAAGGGCTCAAAGGAGTAGAAACACATGAAGACGATCGACGAACTGCTCGCCGAGGGCGTCAAGGGCAAGCGGGTCTTCGTCCGCGCCGACCTCAACGTCCCGTTGGCCCAGGGCAGCATCACCGACGACGGCCGCATCCGCGCCGTCCAGCCCACGATCGCGAAGCTCGCCGCCTCCGGCGCCCGCGTCATCGTGGCCTCGCACCTGGGCCGCCCCAAGGGCGCCCCGGACCCGGCCTTCTCGCTCGCCCCGGCCGCCGCGCGCCTGGGCGAACTGCTCGGTGCGGACGTCGCGTTCGCCACCGACACCGTCGGCGACTCCGCCAAGGAGACCGTCGCGGCGCTCGCCGACGGCCAGGTGGCGGTCATCGAGAACCTGCGCTTCAACCCCGGTGAGACGGCGAAGGACGACGCCGAGCGCGGCGCCTTCGCCGACCAGCTCGCGGAGCTCGCCGACGTCTACGTCGGCGACGGCTTCGGCGCCGTCCACCGCAAGCACGCCTCGGTCTTCGACCTCCCCGCGCGCCTCCCGCACGCGGCCGGCTACCTCATCGCCACCGAGGTCGGCGTCCTGAAGAAGCTGACCGACGAGGTCAAGCGCCCCTACGTGGTCGTCCTCGGCGGCGCCAAGGTCTCCGACAAGCTCGCCGTCATCGACGAGCTGCTCGGCAAGGCCGACCGCATCCTCATCGGCGGCGGCATGGCGTACACCTTCCTCAAGGCCCTGGGCCACGAGGTCGGCATCTCCCTCCTCCAGGAGGACCAGATCCCGAAGGTGACCGAGTACATGCAGCGCGCCAAGGACACCGGCGTCGAGCTGGTCCTCCCGGTCGACGTGCTCGTTTCGGCCGAATTCCCCGACCTCAAGGGCAAGACCCCGGCCGTCTTCGAAACGGTCGACGCGGACGGCATCCCGTCCGACAAGGAGGGCCTGGACATCGGCCCCAAGACGCGCGAGCTCTACGCGTCCAAGATCGCCGATGCCGAGACCGTGTTCTGGAACGGACCGGTCGGCGTCTTCGAGCACCCGGACTACGCGGGCGGCACCACCGCCATCGCGCAGGCCCTGGTCGACAGCAACGCCTTCACCGTCGTCGGCGGCGGCGACTCGGCCGCGGCCGTGCGTACGCTCGGCTTCGACGAGAAGGCCTTCGGCCACATTTCCACCGGTGGCGGCGCCTCCCTCGAATACCTCGAGGGCAAGACGCTCCCCGGCCTCGCCGCCCTGGAGGGCTGACCCGTCATGACCGCAGTTGAAAACGGCCGTACCCCGCTGATGGCGGGCAACTGGAAGATGAACCTCAACCACCTCGAGGCCATCGCCCACGTCCAGAAGCTCGCCTTCGCCCTCACCGACAAGGACTACGACGCCGTCGAGGTCGCGGTCCTGCCGCCCTTCGTCGACCTCCGCTCGGTCCAGACGCTGGTCGACGGCGACAAGCTGAAGATCAAGTACGGCGCCCAGGACATCTCCGCGCAGGACTCCGGCGCCTACACCGGCGAGATCTCCGGTGCCATGCTGTCGAAGCTGAAGTGCACGTACGTGGCCGTCGGCCACAGCGAGCGCCGCCAGTACCACGGCGAGAGCGACGAGCTCTGCAACGCCAAGGTCAAGGCCGCGTACCGGCACGGGCTCACCCCGATCCTGTGCGTCGGCGAGGGCCTGGACGTCCGCAAGGCCGGCCGGCAGGTCCCGTACACGCTGAGCCAGGTCGACGGCGGCCTCAAGGACGTCCCGGCCGAGCAGGTCGAGTCCATCGTGATCGCGTACGAGCCCGTCTGGGCCATCGGTACCGGCGAGGTCGCCACCCCCGAGGACGCCCAGGAGGTCTGCGGGGCGATCCGCGGCCGTCTCGCGGAGCTGTACTCGCAGGAGCTGGCCGACAAGGTCCGCATCCAGTACGGCGGCTCGGTGAAGTCCGGGAACATCGCGGCGATCATGGCCCAGCCCGACGTCGACGGTGCCCTGATCGGCGGCGCGGCGCTGGACGCGGAGGAGTTCGTCAAGATCGTCCGCTTCCGCGACCAGTAGGCCGGCAGCGAGTATGCGGTAGGGCGGATCCGTCGTACCCTTGCGGGGGCCGGCAGGCTGGACACCAGCCACTGGCCCCCGCGCACATCCCGCACAGCCGGAAAGCCAGAAAAGCCAGAAAGTAGGAATCAGCCGTGATTATGGGGTTCTCGATCGCCCTGATCGTCTTCAGCGCCCTGCTGATGCTGCTCGTGCTGATGCACAAGGGCAAGGGCGGCGGCCTTTCCGACATGTTCGGCGGCGGCATGCAGTCGTCGGTCGGCGGTTCCTCCGTGGCGGAGCGGAACCTGGACCGCATCACCGTCGTGGTCGGTCTGTTGTGGTTCGCGTGCATCGTCGCGCTCGGCCTCCTGATGAAGTCGAGCAACTGACCGTTCTGGCCATCCGGCAGTCCGGTCGGCGGAGCCCGGCCTATCATGAGGTCCTGCACCCTGGTTGCGGAACGAGTTATTCTGCTCCCCGCACCTGAGGGGGTCGATCCCTCCGCACGCTGTACGCGAGTTGGGTCTTTACGTACCCGGGGTGCCTTGAGCAGACATACCTCATGCTTGGCGGCACCATCACGCAGGGGAGTTACGACCGTGGCAAGTGGCAACGCGATCCGTGGTAGCCGGGTCGGAGCGGGGCCGATGGGTGAGGCCGAGCGCGGCGAGTCCGCGCCCCGCCTGCGCATCTCCTTCTGGTGCTCGAACGGGCACGAGACGCAGCCGAGCTTCGCCAGCGACGCGCAGGTGCCGGACACCTGGGACTGCCCGCGCTGCGGGTTCCCGGCCGGCCAGGACCGGGACAACCCGCCCGCGCCGCCGCGCACCGAGCCCTACAAGACGCACCTGGCGTACGTACGGGAGCGGCGCACGGACGCCGACGGCGAGGCGATCCTCGCCGAGGCCCTCGCCAAGCTCCGCGGCGAGATCTGAACGACCGAGAAGACATGTGACGCGAGGCCCGGTCCTGTTGGAGACATCTCCGACGGGACCGGGCCTCTTTGTGTGCGTTGGTCCGCTTCGGATCCCTTAAGTTGGTGATCGGCGGGGCACGACAGGACGGAAGAAGTGGGTTGATGTCCGAGATGAACGCAGACAGCCGTACGAAGCTCAACCGGATGCCGGAGTGGCTGGCACTCGGCAAGCACCGGGAGGAGTTCGGGCAGACGCATCTGCGGGAGCTGTTCGAGGAGAATCCGGGCCGGGGCACCGGCTACACGCTGCGGGTCGGGGACCTGCACATCGACTACTCGAAGCACCTCGTGACCGACGAGACGCTGACGCTGCTGCGTGAACTGGCCGCGGCGACGGGCGTGGCCGAGCTGCGCGAGGCGATGTTCCGCGGCGAGAAGATCAACACGACCGAGGGCCGGGCGGTCCTGCACACCGCCCTGCGGGCGCCCGCGGACGCCGTCGTCGAGGTCGACGGCGAGAACGTCGTCCCCGCCGTGCACGCCGTCCTCGACAAGATGGCCGACTTCTCCGGCCGGGTCAGGTCGGGGGAGTGGACGGGCTCCACGGGCAAGCGCATCAGGAACGTCGTCAACATCGGCATCGGCGGCTCCGACCTGGGTCCCGCGATGGCCTACGAGGCCCTGCGGGCCTTCACCGACCGCGGACTGACGGTGCGCTTCGTGTCCAACGTGGACGGCGCGGACCTGCACGAGGCCGTGCGCGACCTGGACCCGGCCGAGACCCTGTTCATCATCGCCTCCAAGACCTTCACCACCATCGAGACCATCACCAACGCCACGTCGGCGCGCGAGTGGCTGCTCGCGGGACTGGGCGGTGACCAGGCGGCCGTGGCACGGCACTTCGTGGCGCTGTCGACCAACGCCGAGAAGGTCACGGACTTCGGCATCGATCCGGCCAACATGTTCGAGTTCTGGGACTGGGTCGGCGGCCGCTACTCCTTCGACTCGGCCATCGGGCTCTCGCTGATGATCGCCATCGGCCCGGACGCCTTCCGGGAGATGCTGGGCGGCTTCCACGCCATGGACCGGCACTTCCGCACCGCGCCGCCGGAGGAGAACGCCCCGCTGCTGCTGGGGCTGTTGGGCATCTGGTACGGGGCCTTTTTCGACGCGCAGGCGCACGCGGTGCTCCCCTACAGCCACTACCTCTCCCGTTTCACCGCCTACTTGCAGCAGCTGGACATGGAGTCCAACGGCAAGTCGGTGGACCGCGAAGGCAATCCGGTGGAGTGGCAGACGGGTCCGGTGGTGTGGGGCACGCCCGGCACCAACGGGCAGCACGCGTACTACCAGCTGATCCACCAGGGGACGAAGGTGATCCCGGCGGACTTCATCGGCTTCGCGCGTCCGGTGGCCGAGCTGGAGCCCTCGTTCGCGGCGCAGCACGACCTGCTGATGGCGAACTTCTTCGCGCAGACCCAGGCCCTGGCCTTCGGCAAGACGGCACAGGAGGTGCGGGCGGAGGGCGCTGCCGAATCGCTGGTCCCGCACAAGACGTTCCGGGGGAACCACCCGACGACCACCATCCTGGCCCCCGAGCTCACCCCGGCGGTGCTGGGGCAGCTGATCGCCCTGTACGAGCACAAGGTGTTCGTCCAGGGCGCGGTGTGGAACATCGACTCCTTCGACCAGTGGGGCGTGGAGCTCGGCAAGGTCCTCGCGAAGCGGGTCGAGCCCGCGCTGACCGGGGGCGCGGACGTGCCGGGGCTGGACGCCTCGACGAAGGCGCTGGTGGACACCTACCGGGAGCTGCGCGGCCGGAGCTGACCGCGGGCGGCGGGCGGCGGGCATGAGCCGCCCGCCGCCCGCCGCTCTGCGCGACGGGCCTGCTCTCCCGGGGAGCGGGCCCGTCGGGGTGCCGGGGTCAGGAGGCGGCCGGGGGGTACATCCCGCTCGGGAGCTTGGCGGCCGCCGCGCGGTCCAGGAGCCACAGGGTGCGCGAACGGCCGTAGGCGGCCGCTGCCGGGGCCTGGACCCCGCCCGCGCCGCCGAGGGCGATGGACACCGCGCCGGCCTTGTCCTCGCCCGCCGCCAGCAGCCAGACCTCGCGGGCCGCCCGGATCGCCGGGAGGGTGAGCGAGACGCGGGTGGGCGGGGGCTTCGGGGCGCCGTGCACGCCGACCACCGTGCGCTCGGTCTCGCGGGTCGCCGGGTGCTCCGGGAAGAGCGAGGCCACGTGGGTGTCGGGGCCCACGCCCAGCATCAGCACGTCGAAGCGCGGCACGGGGCCGTGGTCCTCCGGGCCGGCCGCCTTCGCCAGCTCGGCCGCGTACGAGGCCGCCGCCGCGTCCACGTCGGCCCCGTACGGGCCGTCCGAGGCGGGCATGACGTGCACGCGGGCCGGGTCCACCGGGACGGAGTCCAGCAGGGCCTCGCGGGCCTGGGTGTGGTTGCGCTCGGGGTCGTCGGCGGGGACGTAGCGCTCGTCGCCCCACCACAGGTCCAGCCGGGACCAGTCGATGGCGTCCCGGGCCGGGGCGGCGGCCAGCGCCGCGAGGAGGCCGTTGCCGTTGCGGCCGCCGGTGAGGACCACGGACGCCGTGCCCCGGGCCGCCTGTGCGTCCACGATCTTCGTGATGAGCCGGGCGGCCGTGGCCTGGGCCATCAGCTCCTTGTCCCGGTGGACGACGACCTGGGGAGTCGTCATACCCATGTGCTGCCGCCTTGTCGGTAGTGAGGGTGGGGTGGGGCCGCTCGGCGGAGCCGCTCCCCGCCGTGCCCTTTCCCCGGTTCCCGGGACTCCGCCCGGGCCCCCGCGCCTCACACGCCGGCGAGGCTGCACTGCAGCCCGTCCGGCGTGTGAGGACCGGGATCTGGGGCGGAGCCCCGGTTTCGGGAAGGGGCGGGGCGGTGGAAGGCCCCGCAGGGCCCGGTTACTTGGCCGCGGCCTTCTTCGCCGGCTTGGCCGCCGGCTTCGGGGCCTCCTCGGCCGGAGCCCCGGCCTTGGCCGGAGCCTCGGCCTCGGCCTTGGCCGGGGGCTCGGACGGGACCGGGTCGGACGACCGCAGCTTCGCCACGCCGAACTTCAGCGAGGCCTCGTACGTGTTGTCCGGGTCCAGCCGGCGCAGCTCCTCCGCCAGGAGCTCGGCCGTGTCGCGGCGCTTGAGCGCCACGTTGCGGTCGGGCTGCCCCGGCATGCACAGCGTGGCCAGCGCTCCGTCCGCCCGGTCCAGGACGATCGCGCCGTCCTTGGTCTCCAGGCGTACGGCCGTCAGACCCGGACCCGCCGACGGCGTGCGCCGGACGGGCACCTGGAGCCGGTCCGCCAGCCACATGGCCAGCAGCTCGCAGCTCGGGTTGTCCGACTCGCCCTCGACGCTCGCCGAGGAGACCGACAGGTTCTGCTGGTCCAGTGCGGCCGCCAGCATCGAGCGCCACGGGGTGATCCGGGTCCACGACAGGTCCGTGTCCCCGGGTGCGTAGGCCGCGGCGCGGGCCGCGAGCGCCCCGGTCGGGTCCTCGCAGGAGTACGTGTCCGTGATCCGGCGCTGGCCCAGCGCCCCCAGCGGGTCGCCCGCCAGGTCCGCGGGAGCACCGTCCGGCCACCAGACGACCACGGGGGCGTCCGGCAGCAGAAGGGGGAGAACCACCGACTGGGCGTGGTCGACCAGTTCGCCGTGAAGGCGGAGCACGACCGTCTCGCCGGTGCCGGAGTCCGCCCCGACGCGGACTTCCGCGTCAAGACGGGCATCACGGCGGCTGCGCGGCGAGCGGCTGACCCGCTTGATGACGACGACGATCCGCGAGGGGTGTTCGTGGGACGCGTCGTTCGCCGACTTGAGCGCGTCGTACGCGTTCTCCTCGTCGGTCACGATCACCAGCGTGAGGACCATGCCGATGGCCGGCGTGCCGATGTCCCGGCGTGCCTGCACCAGCGCGGCGTTGATCTTGCTGGAGTTGGTCTCCGTGAGGTCGATCTTCATGGCCGGCGCCAGCTCCGTCCGTCTCGTGCGAGCATCTCGTCCGCCTCGACCGGCCCCCAGGTGCCCGCCGGATACTGCGCGGGCTTGCCGTGCTTGTCCCAGTACTCCTCGATCGGGTCGAGGATGTTCCAGGACAGTTCGACCTCCTGGTGACGCGGGAAGAGGTTCGCGTCGCCCAGCAGGACGTCCAGGATGAGCCGCTCGTACGCCTCGGGGCTCGACTCCGTGAAGGACTCGCCGTACGCGAAGTCCATCGTGACGTCCCGGACCTCCATGGAGGTGCCCGGGACCTTGGAGCCGAAGCGGACCGTCACGCCCTCGTCCGGCTGGACCCGGATGACCAGGGCGTTCTGTCCCAGCTCCTCGGTCGCACCCGACTCGAACGGCAGGTAGGGGGCCCGCTTGAAGACCACCGCGATCTCGGTCACCCGGCGGCCCAGGCGCTTGCCCGTCCGCAGGTAGAACGGGACGCCCGCCCAGCGGCGGTTGTTGATCTCCAGGCGGATGGCCGCGTAGGTGTCGGTCTTCGACTTGGGGTCGATGCCGTCCTCTTCGAGGTACCCGACGACCTTCTCGCCGCCCTGCCACGCGGCCGCGTACTGGCCGCGCACGGTGTGCTTGCCCAGGTCATCCGGCAGCTGCACGGCGGTCAGCACCTTGAGCTTCTCCGCCACCAGCGCCTTCGGGTGGAAGGAGCCCGGCTCCTCCATCGCGGTCAGCGCGAGCAGCTGGAGCAGGTGGTTCTGGATGACGTCACGCGCCGCGCCGATGCCGTCGTAGTAGCCGGCCCGGCCGCCGATGCCGATGTCCTCGGCCATGGTGATCTGCACGTGGTCGACGTACGACCGGTTCCAGATCGGCTCGAACATGGTGTTCGCGAAGCGGAGCGCCAGGATGTTCTGGACGGTCTCCTTGCCGAGGTAGTGGTCGATCCGGAAGACCTCGTCACGCGGGAAGACCTCGTGGACGACCTTGTTGAGCTCCTCGGCGCTCTTCAGGTCGTGGCCGAAGGGCTTCTCGATGACGGCGCGCCGCCAGGAGCCCTCCTTCTGGGCCAGACCGTGGTCCTTGAGCTGCTGGACCACCTTGGGGAAGAACTTCGGCGGGACGGACAGGTAGAAGGCGAAGTTGCCGCCCGTGCCCTGCGCCTTGTCGAGTTCGTCGATCGTCGCCTTCAGCGTCTCGAAGGCCGCGTCGTCGTCGAAGTCGCCCTGGACGAACCGGCAGCCCTGCACCAGCTGCTGCCAGACCTCCTCCCGGAACGGCGTGCGCGAGTGCTCCTTGACGGCCTCGTACACCTCCTGGGCGAAGTCCTCGTGCTCCCACTCCCGGCGGGCGAAGCCGATCAGCGAGAAGCCCGGGGGGAGCAGGCCGCGGTTGGCCAGGTCGTAGACGGCAGGCATCAGCTTCTTGCGCGACAGGTCACCCGTAACGCCGAAAATGACCAGGCCGGACGGCCCCGCGATGCGCGGGAGCCGCCGGTCCTGTGCGTCACGAAGCGGGTTCGCTCCGTTTACAGACAAGGTGTTCAGGCCTCCGTGGGGGCGAGGCGCTCGAGCTCCGCCTCGGTCGACTTCAGCAGGTCGTTCCAGGACGCCTCGAACTTCTCGACGCCCTCGTCCTCGAGCAGCTGCACCACATCGTCGTACGAGATGCCCAGCTTCGCGACCGCATCGAGCTCGGCGCGCGCCTGCTCGTAGCTGCCGCGCACGGTGTCGCCCGTGATCTGCCCGTGGTCGGCGGTGGCCTCCAAGGTGGCCTCCGGCATGGTGTTCACGGTGTTCGGGGCGACCAGGTCGTCCACGTACAGGGTGTCCTTGTACGCCGGGTCCTTGACGCCCGTCGAGGCCCACAGCGCACGCTGCTTGTTGGCGCCGACCCGCTCCAGGGCGGTCCAGCGGTCCGAGGAGAAGACCTCCTCGTAGGCCTGGTAGGCCAGACGGGCGTTGGCGAGCGCCGCCTTGCCCTTCAGGGCCTTGGCCTCGTCGGTGCCGACGGCGTCCAGGCGCTTGTCGATCTCGCTGTCCACGCGGGACACGAAGAAGGAGGCGACCGAGTGGATCAGGGAGAGGTCCAGACCGGCGGCCTTGGCCTTCTCCAGACCCGCCAGGTAGGCGTCCATGACCTCGCGGTAGCGCTCCAGCGAGAAGATCAGCGTGACGTTGACGCTGATGCCCTTGCCGATGACCTCGGTGATCGCCGGCAGGCCGGCCTTGGTCGCCGGGATCTTGATGAGCGTGTTCGGGCGGTCCACCAGCCAGGCGAGCTGCTTGGCCTCGGCGACGGTCGCCGCGGTGTCGTGGGCCAGGCGCGGGTCGACCTCGATCGACACGCGGCCGTCCTGGCCGTCGGTGCGGTCGTAGACCGGGCGCAGGATGTCGGCGGCGTCGCGGACGTCCGCCGTGGTGATCATGCGCAGGGCCTCGTCGACGGTCACCTTGCGGGTCGCGAGGTCGGTGAGCTGCTGCTCGTACCCCTCGCCGCCGCTGATGGCCTTCTGGAAGATCGCCGGGTTGGTGGTGACGCCGACCACGTGCGACTCGTCGATGAGCTCGGCCAGGTTGCCGGACGTGATGCGCTTGCGGGACAGGTCGTCCAGCCAGATCGCCACGCCCTCGTCGGAGAGGCGCTTGAGTGCGTCTGTCATGGGAATTGCATCTCCTACTGGTTCGGTACGGGCGTCAGCGTGCGGCTGCGGCGAGGGAGGCCTTGGCGGCGGCGGTCACGGCCTCGGCGGTGAAGCCGAACTCGCGGAACAGCACCTTCGCGTCGGCGGAGGCGCCGAAGTGTTCCAGGGACACGATCCGGCCCGCGTCGCCGACGTAGCGGTGCCAGGTCAGGCCGATGCCCGCCTCGACCGCGACGCGCGCCCTGACGGAGGACGGCAGGACGCTGTCCTTGTACGCCTGGTCCTGCTCCTCGAACCACTCGACGGACGGCATCGAGACGACCCGGGTCGGGATGCCCTCGGCCTGGAGCTGCTCGCGGGCCTCGACGGCCAGGTGCACCTCGGAGCCGGTGCCGATGAGGACGACCTCCGCAGGACCGCCCTCGGCCTCGAACATCACGTACCCGCCCTTGGCGGCGTCCTCGTTGCGCGCGTAGGTCGGCACGCCCTGGCGGGTCAGGGCCAGGCCGTGCGGGGCACCCTTGCCGAACACCTTGGTGTGGCGCTTGAGGATCTCGCGCCAGGCGATGGCGGTCTCGTTGGCGTCGGCCGGGCGGACCACGTTCAGGCCCGGGATGGCGCGCAGCGAGGCGAGGTGCTCGACCGGCTGGTGGGTGGGGCCGTCCTCGCCCAGACCGATGGAGTCGTGCGTCCACACGTAGGTGACCGGCACGTGCATCAGGGCGGAGAGGCGGACCGCGTTGCGCATGTAGTCGGAGAACACCAGGAAGGTGCCGCCGTAGATGCGGGTGTGGCCGTGCAGGGCGATGCCGTTCATGGCCGCGGCCATGGCGTGCTCGCGGATGCCGAAGTGGATGGTGCGGCCGTACGGGTCGGCCTCCGGCAGCGGGTTGCCCACCGGCAGGAACGAGGATTCCTTGTCGATGGTGGTGTTGTTGGAGCCGGCCAGGTCGGCCGAGCCGCCCCACAGCTCCGGGATGACCGCGCCGAGGGCCTGCAGGACCTTGCCGGAGGCGGCGCGGGTGGCGACGCCCTTGCCGGCCTCGAAGACGGGGAGCTCGTCCTCCCAGCCCGCGGGCAGCTCATTGGCGTTGATGCGGTCGAACTCGGCCGCGCGCTGCGGGTTGGCGGTGCGCCAGGCGGAGAAGTCCTTCTCCCACGCGGCCTTGGCCTCGCGGCCGCGGTCCAGCGCCTTGCGGGTGTGCGCGATGACCTCGTCGGAGACCTCGAAGGTCTGCTCCGGGTCGAAGCCGAGGACGCGCTTGGTGGCCGCGACCTCGTCGTCGCCGAGCGCGGAGCCGTGCGAGGCCTCGGTGCCCTGGGCGTGCGGAGCCGGCCAGGCGATGATCGAGCGGGCCGCGATGAAGGACGGACGCCCGGTCTCGGCCTTGGCCGCCTGCAGCGCCGCGTAGAGGGCCTTCGGGTCGAGGTCGCCGTTCTCCTGCTGCGCGACGCGCTGGACGTGCCAGCCGTACGCCTCGTAGCGCTTGAGGGTGTCCTCGGAGACGGCCGTCTCGGTGTCACCCTCGATGGAGATGTGGTTGTCGTCCCACAGCAGCACCAGGTTGCCGAGCTTCTGGTGGCCCGCCAGCGCGGACGCCTCGTGGGAGATGCCCTCCTGGAGGCAGCCGTCGCCCGCGATCACGTAGACCATGTGGTCGAACGGGGAGGTGCCGGGGGCGGCCTCCGGGTCGAACAGGCCGCGCTCGTAGCGGGCGGCCATGGCCATGCCCACTGCGTTGGCGATGCCCTGGCCGAGGGGGCCGGTGGTGGTCTCCACGCCGGCCGTGTGGCCGTACTCCGGGTGGCCGGGGGTCTTCGAACCCCAGGTGCGGAACGCCTTGAGGTCGTCCAGCTCGAGGCCGAAGCCGCCCAGGTACAGCTGCGTGTACAGGGTGAGGGACGAGTGCCCCGCGGAGAGCACGAAGCGGTCGCGGCCCACCCACTCGGGGTCTGCCGGGTCGTGCCGCATCACCTTCTGGAAGAGGGTGTACGCGGCGGGGGCCAGGCTCATCGCCGTACCGGGGTGGCCGTTTCCGACCTTCTGGACCGCGTCAGCGGCCAGAACGCGGGCGGTGTCGACGGCCCGCTGGTCCAGTTCGGTCCACTCGAGCTCTGTGGTGGTCGGCTTGGTGCTCACCTGGGTCAGGGCTCCTCTCCACATGTCTGTTCCCGGTGACGGACGGTCGCACCGGCGCGATTCCGAGCCTACCCCCGCAACGGCGTGCAGCTATTCGAGTGTCCGCAGACGGTCACCGTGCCGTCACCGGACCGTCAGCTCCGTTCGGACCAACACGACGCGACCCCCGCGCAGGGCGACGTATGACCAACGTCTACAGTGGCGTGGTACGTGCAAGCCCTTGTGGTGCTTGCTGGTTTCTCTCTCAGGGGTGTGCGTGACGGCCGTCGAATCCCGTCCAGCGGGGGTGCTCGCGACGAGCGCCGGTCAGCGGCCGTTCGGGGCCCGGGCCATGGCTTTCGTGGCATTGACCAAGCCGCGGATCATCGAACTTCTGCTGATCACCACAGTGCCGGTCATGTTCCTCGCCGAGCAGGGCGTGCCCTCGCTGTGGCTGGTCCTCGCGACCTGCTTCGGCGGGTACCTGTCCGCGGGCGGCGCCAACGCGCTGAACATGTACATCGACCGCGACATCGACGCGCTGATGGACCGGACCTCGCAGCGCCCGCTGGTGACCGGCATGGTCAGCCCGCGTGAGTGCCTGGTCTTCGGCATCACCCTGGCCGTGGTCTCGACGCTCTTCTTCGGCTTCCTGGTCAACTGGCTGTCGGCCGCCCTCGCGCTCGGCGCGCTCCTCTTCTACGTCGTGGTCTACACGATGCTGCTGAAGCGGCGCACCACCCAGAACATCGTCTGGGGTGGCATCGCGGGCTGCATGCCGGTGCTCATCGGCTGGTCCGCCGTCAAGGACGAGGTCTCCTGGGCCGCGGTCATCCTCTTCCTCGTCATCTTCTTCTGGACGCCGCCGCACTACTGGCCGCTGTCGATGAAGGTGAAGGACGACTACGCGCGCGTCGGCGTGCCGATGCTCCCCGTCGTGGCGGGCAACCAGGCCGTCGCCCGTCAGATCGTCCTCTACAGCTGGGTGATGGTGGGGGTCTCGCTGCTGCTCACCCCGCTGGGGTACACCGGCTGGTTCTACACGGCGGTCGCGCTGGTCTCGGGCGGCTGGTGGCTGTGGGAGGCGCACGCGCTGCACGCGCGGGCCAAGGCCGGGGTCACGGGCGCGAAGCTCAAGGAGATGCGCCTGTTCCACTGGTCGATCACCTACGTGTCGCTGCTGTTCGTGGCGGTGGCCGTGGATCCCTTCCTCCGCTGATTACTCACCGGTAGCATGCCCTCCATGGCAGACACCGCAGACACCACCGCAGCGACCGCGGACAAGAAGCAGGACCGTACGGCGGCGAAGCTCGCCAAGCAGATCGGCGCGTTCGCCAAGCAGCACGGCGGCGCCGAGGGCCACCTCGCCCACATCGGGCAGGCGGGCACCCGGATCGTGCTCGTCGGCAAGGACGGCGAGTGGGGCGACCTGGTCGCCCCGGCCTTCGCGGTGGCGCAGCTGGCCGCCGAGAAGGCCGCGCTGACCCTCCACGAGGAGTTCGACGGGGAGTTCGCCGCGAGCGTGCGCACCGGCCCGTACGAGTGGACGCGGATGGCCGGCATCCAGCTCGGCGGACCCGAGAACCCGGCCGCCTGACCCCGGCGGTGGCCGCTCGGTCAACAGCGCGAGCAACACCTCACACCCCGCTCACCCGTTAGGACGTGTGGAAGCCCCTTCCTCACGTCCGCAACGGGATGCCCGGATGATCGAAACGCCGCCCCTGGTGGACCAGTACTGCCACGGAGTACTCCGTACGGAGCTGGGCCTGGGCACCTTCGAGGCCCAGCTGATCCGCTCGGCCGGTCCGCCCGCCGCGGGCACCACCTTCTTCGACACGCAGACCGGTTTCGCGGTGCGCCGCTGGTGCCCGCCGCTGCTCGGACTGGAGCCGCACGCCGCCCCCGCCCGCTACCTGGCCCGCCGGCGGGAGCTGGGCGCCGCCGAGTCCGCGCGGCTGCTGCTGCGGGGCTCCGGGATCGCCGCCTTCGTGGTCGACACCGGCGCGGTGGGGGACCTGACCGGCCCCAAGGAGCTGGCGCTCGCGGGGGACGCCGAGGCCTTCGAGACGGTCCGCCTGGAACCGCTGGCCGAGCAGGTCGCCGACACCTCCGGGACCGTGTCCGCCTTTCTGGCGAACCTCGCCGAGGCCGTGCACCACGCCGCCACCGGGGCCGTGGCCTTCACCTGCGGTGCCGCCGCCGACCCCGCGTCCGTACTGGCCGACGCCCCCGAGCCGCCCGATCCCGGGGAGGTGCGCGGGGCGGCCGGGCGCTGGCTGGACCGGCGGACCAGGGGCGGGACCGTGCGCGACCCCGTCCTGCTGCGGCACCTGGTCTGGAGCGCGGTCGCGTGCGGGCTGCCGCTGCAGCTGCACACCGGAGCGGGGGACCCGGCGCCGCTGACCGGGTTCGTACGGGCCACCGCGGGCCTGGGCACGCGACTGGTCCTGCTCGGCGGGTACCCCCACCACCGGCAGACGGCGCAGCTGGCCGCGGCCCACCCGCACGTCTACGCCGACGCCGGCGCGGCCCTCGGGCAGACCGGGGCCCGCGCCGCGGCGGTCCTCGCCGAATCGCTGGAGCTCGCCCCGTTCGGGAAGCTGCTGTTCTCCAGCGGCGGGCGGCGCCTGCCCGAGCTGCACGCGGTGGGCGCCCTGGTGTTCCGGGAGGCGCTGGGCCGGGTGCTGGGCGGCTGGGTCGCGGACGGGGCCTGGTCCTGGACGGACGCGGGCCGGGTGGCCGCCATGATCGCGGCGGGCAATGCCCGCCGCGTGTACCGCCTGGACGAGCGGGGGTGACCCCCCGGTCAGACGGAGGAGAGCTGGGGGTCGCCCTGGGCCGGGATCTCCGCCTGCGTCACCGGCCGTTCGCGCAGGCTCAGCGCGACCCGCAGCACCGCGATCCACACCAGGCAGGAGCCGAGCATGTGGGCGGCGACGAGCAGCTCGGGCAGCTCGGTGAAGAACTGCACGTAGCCGATGGCGCCCTGCGCGAGGAGCACGATCAGCAGGTCGCGGGCGCGCGCCCGGGTGTCCGCCGGGGCGTCGACCACGCGCAGCACCAGCCACATCGCCACGGCCAGCGCGCACACCAGCCAGGCGGCGATCGCGTGCACGTGGGCGGTGCCCGACCAGTCGAAGGGCATCCGCCGGATCTCGCTGCTGTCGCCCGCGTGCGGTCCGGAACCGGTGACGACCGTGCCCGCCGCGATCAGCACGAGGGTCGTCGCGACCAGCGCCCACGACAGCTTGCGCACCGGGCCGGGCACGCGCGGCCGGGCCGCGGTGTCGCCCTCGCCGGTTCGCTGCCAGCTGACGGTGGTCACCGCGATCAGCGAGGTGGCGAGCAGGAAGTGCCCGGCCACGCTGTACGGGTTGAGGCCCGTCATGACGGTGATCCCGCCGAGCACGGCGTTGGCCATCACGATGAGGAACTGCAACCAGCCGAGCCTGGTCAGCGAGCGGCGCCAGGGCTTGGCCGAGCGGGCCGCGAGGATGTACCAGCCGACGGCCCCGGAGAGCACGTACGTCAGCATCCGGTTGCCGAACTCGATGGCCCCGTGGAAGCCCTGGGCCTGCGTCGCGATCAGGCTGTCGTCCGTGCACTTGGGCCAGGTGTCGCAGCCGAGACCGGAGCCGGTGAGCCGCACCGCGCCGCCGGTGATGACGATGGCCACGCTCATGACGAGGGCGGCGAGCGCGGCGCGCCGGACGATCCGGGGTGACGGAGTCCAGCGCCTGGCGATGAAGGCGAATGGGTTCAACACGGCCCCTATCGTAGGCCGAGCCTTGTGCAAAGTTTCACGAGGGGGTGGCCGGAGGTCTGTCCGAGCCCGCGTACAGCCGGAACCGGGCGCCCGCCGGGTCGCCCTCCTCGTGCCACCACACGTGGATGCGCCAGGGGACGCCGTCCCCGGGGTGGTCCGCCGAGGCCGCGAATTCCCGGACCAGTTCGTCCCCTATCTCCTTCGCCGTCCTGTTCCTGACCTCCGTGGCGCTGTGCCATGGATGGGGGAGTGCGTTCCACAGGCCGTCAGGGCCGCGCACCTCGACGCGCCACACCGCGAGCCAGGGAGTGACCTCCAGCATCGTGCGCACCTGTTCGGCGCCCAGGCCCAGCCGCGCCGCGATCTCGGATTCGGCCACTCCCTGCACGCGGGCGGCCACCACGGCCCGGGGCAGCAGCCGTTCGGGCAGCAGTCCCTGCGCGCGCAGACCCACGAGGGAGTCGAAGGCCAGGAAGCGCAGGCGCAGTTCCAGCTGGTGGCCGATGTGGTCCAGGGCCCCCTCGGCCTCCTCGGACGCCTCCGGGCCGTGGCCGGCGAGCAGCAGCTGCCGGAAGTCCGACTCGGCGTCCACCGCCCAGGCCACGGCTTCCTCGGTGGCCCCCAGCTCCGCGAGGCGGTCCCCGAGGAACACCTTCGCCTGGGCCAGGCCGCGACGGTTGACCGGGTCCGCCTGGTCCAGGCCCGCCCACACCCCGACCGCGGCCCGGGTCAGATCACGGGCGCGCTCCCCGGCGGCCCGCTCCATGGCGGTCGGCCCCTCGGTGGCGGCCGGGCCCAGCGGATGCCTGGGCAGCCGGTACTCGTCGCTCAGCGGCCAGGCCAGCCACACGCCGTGGTTGATCAGCCCGCGGGCGTACCAGCGGGCGAACTCGGGGGAGTACGGGGCTGCGCGCTCGGAGCTGCGCAGCCCCTCCTCGATCGTGGCGAGGGCGCAGGCGCGGTCCCCTTCGGCGAAGCGCAGCGCGGCCCGGTCGGCGAGGCGCAGCCCCAGCCGCGCGGTGCACTCGGGGTCGTCGGGATGGGCGCGCAGGGCCGCGATCAGCTCGTCGAGCAGCCGCTCGCGCTCCTGCGGTTCCGCGTGCGCCGCCCCCGACCGCACCCGTGCCCACTGCTCGTCCAGCCGTAGAACGGCCTCCCGCTGCACCATGTCCGCCCCCCGGCTTCATGTGTGGAGGCGCCCATCCTCGCGGCAATGCCGCGGCGGGGGGAAGGGATTCACTCCCAGCGGAACAGGCGTGCGGCGGCCCCCAGGCCCGCGGCGGCCCAGGCCGCCAGCACCGCCGCGTCGCGCCACGGCAGCGCGGCGCCGTGCTGGAGCACCTCGCGCAGGCCGTCGGACAGGGCGGAGATGGGCAGCAGCTCCAGGACGGAGCGGACGGCGTCCGGGAACTTCTCCAGCGGCACGATCACCCCGCCGCCGACCAGCAGCAGCAGGAACACCAGGTTCGCGGCGGCCAGCGTCATCTCGGCCTTGAGGGTGCCGGCCATCAGCAGGCCGAGCCCGGAGAACGCGGCGGTGCCGAGGAGGACCAGCGCGGCCACCGACAGCGGGTTCCCGTGCGGGGACCAGCCCAGCGCGAAGGCGATCGCGGTCAGCAGGGCGATCTGGAGCACCTCGGTGACCAGCACGGACAGGGTCTTGGCCGCCATGAGGGCCCAGCGCGGCAGCGGCGAGGCCCCGAGCCGCTTGAGGACCCCGTAGCGGCGGTCGAAGCCGGTGGCGATGGCCTGGCCGGTGAAGGCGGTGGACATCACGGCGAGCGCCAGGATGCCGGGGGCCAGGAAGTCCACGGACGTGCCGGCCCCGGTGTCGACGATGTCGACGGCGGAGAAGAGGGTCAGCAGCAGGGCCGGGATGATCACGGTCAGCAGCAGCTGCTCCCCGTTGCGCAGCAGCATCCGGGTCTCCAGGGCCGTCTGCGCGAGGATCATGCGGGAGACGGGTGCCGCCCCCGGGTAGGGGGTGAACGTGCCGGCGCTCATCCGCGCAGCTCCTTGCCGGTGAGTTCCAAGAAGACGTCCTCCAGGGTGTGCCGCTCCACCGAGAGGCTGTCCGGCATGACGCCGTGCTGCGCGCACCAGGAGGCGACGGTGGCGAGCAGCTGGGGGTGGACGTCGCCGGTGACCCGGTAGACGCCGGGGGTGAGCTCTGCGGCCCGGGTGCCGTCGGGCAGCGCCTTCAGCAGGGAGGCGAGGTCGAGGGAGGGGCGGCCGGTGAAGCGCAGGGTGTTCTCGGCGCCGCCCCGGCACAGCCGCTCGGGGCTGCCGTGGGCGATGACCCGGCCCGCGTCCACGATGGCGACCTCGTCGGCGAGCTGCTCGGCCTCGTCCATGTGGTGGGTGGTGAGGACGACGGTGACCCCGTCGGCGCGCAGCTCCCGTACGAGGTCCCAGGTCGCGCGGCGGGCCTGCGGGTCCAGGCCGGCGGTGGGCTCGTCGAGGAAGACCAGTTCGGGGCGGCCCACCACGGCCATGGCGAGGGCCAGGCGCTGCTGCTGCCCGCCGGAGAGCCTGCGGTAGGCGGTCCGGCCGCAGCCGCCGAGGCCGAGGCGTTCCACCAGGGGGTCGACCTCGAGCGGGTCGGCGTAGAGCTTGGCCATGTGGCGGAGCATCTCGACGGCGCGGGCTCCGGAGTAGACGCCCCCGGACTGGAGCATCACGCCGATCCGCGGGCGCAGCGCCTCGGCCTGGGCGACCGGGTCGAGGCCGAGGACGCGGACGGTTCCGGCGTCGGGGCGGCGGTAGCCCTCGCAGGTTTCCACCGTGGTCGTCTTGCCCGCGCCGTTGGGGCCGAGGACGGCGGTGACGGAGGCCTTCGCGACGGTGAGGTCCAGGCCGTCCACGGCCGTCTTTGCGCCGTACCTCTTCACCAGTCCGCGGATCTCCACGGCGGGGTCGTTGCTCATGGGGGGTGAGTCTACGGAGGCGGGGGAGGGGCTCGGGTCCCGGGGTCGAGGGTGACGGGCCGCTCGCACGTGACCTTCTCGCGCGGCCCGGGGAGCGGTATGCGCGGCCTCGGATCCGAACACCGCGTCGCAAAGAGGCGAACAAGAGGCGAACACCACGTCGCAAAAATGACTGTTTTCGTATCCGGCCCACCCTGGATGGCGCAGCGTCGCTCGGTGATCTTTTCCGGAATCGGCGGGTACCGTACCCGGCTGCACCTTCGGTGGAGGATGGCTGGTGGGGGCGGTGGACGGGTGCGCCGCCGGGGGTCGGAGGGAACGCGGAGCGTTCCCCTCCGGATAACTCTGCGTCGACAAATAAGGTAACCCTTAGTGATGGAGGCCACCAGGAGTGGCCTCCGTCACGGCTTGTCGGCGCTCGACTAATTACGCAACAATGGCGTTGTGAAATACGGCGAACGGCAGATCGAGACCCCCCAGGGGGAGCTCGCGACCGGGGAGCGGTCAACCCGCAACCGGGTCGCGCGGTCCATCCTGGACCACGGTCCGTCCACCGTCGCCGACCTCGCCCAGCGTCTCGGCCTCACCCAGGCCGCCGTCCGCCGCCACCTCGACACGCTCGTCGCCGACGACGTGGTCGCACCCCGTGAGCAGCGTGTGTACGGCGCACGCACCCGGGGCCGGCCCGCCAAGGTCTTCGCGCTCACCGACTGCGGCCGCGACGCCTTCGACCAGTCCTACGACACGCTCGCCGCGGACGCCCTGCGCTGGATCGCGCAGTCCGTCGGCGGCGGAGAGCGCGGAGAGGCGGCCGTCGCCGCCTTCGCCAGGGCCCGGATGGAAGCGCAGGCGCAGAGCTACCGCGAGGCCGTCGAGGCCGCCGCCCCGGCGGAGCGCACGGAGGCCCTTGCCAGGGCGTTGACCGCGGACGGGTACGCTGCTACGGCGAAGAGCGCTCCCGGTCCGCACAGCGGTGAACAGCTCTGCCAGCACCACTGCCCGGTCGCACACGTCGCCGAGCAGTTCCCGCAGCTCTGCGAGGCGGAGACCGAGGTCTTCTCGCGCCTGCTCGGGACACACGTTCAGCGCCTCGCCACGATCGCCCACGGCGACGGGGTGTGCACGACGTTCATTCCGCGTAGCGCGAGCGCCACACAGACCGACACATCAGTATCTGCAAGCACGGCCGGGAGGAACCCCGCATGACCACGGAGACTGCTCACCCTGAGCTCGATGGCCTGGGCACCTACGAATACGGCTGGGCCGACTCCGACGCGGCCGGCGCGGCTGCCAAGCGGGGTCTGTCCGAGGAAGTCGTCCGCGACATCTCGTCGAAGAAGTCCGAGCCCGAGTGGATGCTGAAGCTCCGCCTCAAGGGCCTCAAGCTCTTCGACAAGAAGCCCATGCCGAACTGGGGCTCCGACCTCTCGGGCATCGACTTCGACAACATCAAGTACTTCGTGCGTTCCACCGAGAAGCAGGCCGCTTCCTGGGAGGACCTGCCCGAGGACATCAAGAACACGTACGACAAGCTCGGCATCCCCGAGGCGGAGAAGCAGCGCCTCGTCGCCGGTGTCGCGGCCCAGTACGAGTCCGAGGTCGTCTACCACCAGATCCGCGAGGACCTGGAGGAGCAGGGCGTCATCTTCCTCGACACGGACACCGCGCTCAAGGAGCACCCGGAGCTCTTCCAGGAGTACTTCGGCACGGTCATCCCGGTCGGCGACAACAAGTTCGCGTCGCTGAACACCGCGGTGTGGTCCGGCGGCTCGTTCATCTACGTCCCCAAGGGTGTCCACGTGGACATCCCGCTCCAGGCCTACTTCCGCATCAACACGGAGAACATGGGCCAGTTCGAGCGGACGCTGATCATCGTCGACGAGGACGCCTACGTCCACTACGTCGAGGGCTGCACCGCCCCGATCTACTCCTCCGACTCGCTGCACAGCGCCGTCGTCGAGATCATCGTGAAGAAGGGCGGCCGCTGCCGCTACACGACGATCCAGAACTGGTCCAACAACGTCTACAACCTGGTCACCAAGCGCGCCGTGGCGTACGAGGGCGCGACCATGGAGTGGATCGACGGCAACATCGGTTCCAAGGTCACCATGAAGTACCCGGCCGTCTACCTGATGGGCGAGCACGCCAAGGGCGAGACCCTGTCCATCGCCTTCGCGGGCGAGGGCCAGCACCAGGACGCCGGCTCCAAGATGGTCCACATGGCGCCGAACACCTCCTCGAACATCGTCTCCAAGTCGGTGGCGCGAGGCGGCGGCCGCACCTCCTACCGCGGCCTGGTCGAGATCGGCGAGGGCGCCGCGGGCTCGAAGTCCAACGTGCTGTGCGACGCGCTGCTCGTCGACACCATCTCCCGCTCGGACACGTACCCCTACGTGGACGTCCGCGAGGACGACGTGACCATGGGCCACGAGGCCACCGTCTCCAAGGTCTCCGACGACCAGCTCTTCTACCTGATGCAGCGCGGCCTCACCGAGTTCGAGGCCATGGCCATGATCGTGCGCGGCTTCGTGGAGCCGATCGCGAAGGAGCTGCCGATGGAGTACGCGCTGGAGCTCAACCGGCTGATCGAGCTGCAGATGGAGGGCTCGGTCGGCTAGTCCCGACCGCCCCCTCCCGGCAGCACATTCTTTGTAGACGTAGGAAGAGAGCAAGACGACAGCCATGGCTGAGGCTCAGAACATTCCGGCGGGCTCCACCACCGCCGGCGCGATCGCGGTGGCCGCCGAGTCCACCGTCGCCACCCGGATGAGCGCGCCCCCGTCCTTCGACGTGGCCGACTTCCCGGTCCCGCACGGCCGCGAGGAGGAGTGGCGGTTCACCCCGCTGGCCCGCCTCAAGGGCCTGCACGACGGCACCGCGGTCGCCAACGGAACCATGAAGGCCCAGATCGACGCGCCCGAGGGCGTCACCGTCGAGTCCGTCGAGCGCGGCGACGAGCGGATCGGCAAGGCCGGCACCCCCGTCGACCGCGTCTCCGCCCAGGCCTTCTCCGCGTTCGCCAAGGCCACGGTCGTCACCGTGCCCAAGGAGACCGTGCTCGACGAGCCGATCCGCGTCGCGCTGCACGGTGAGGGCGGTACGACCTTCGGGCACACCGTCTTCGACATCAAGCCGTTCGCCGAGGCGATCATCGTGATCGACCACACCGGTGACGGCGTGCGCGCCGCGAACGTCGACATCCTCGTCGGGGACGGCGCCAAGGTGACCTTCGTGTCCGTCCAGGACTGGGACGACACCGCGGTCCACACCTCGCAGCACAACGCCCTGGTCGGCCGCGACGCCAGCTTCAAGTCCGTCGTCGTCACCTTCGGCGGCGACCTGGTGCGCCTCCACCCGCGCGTCAGCTACGCGGGCCCCGGCGGCGAGGCCGAGATGCTCGGCCTGTACTTCACGGACGCCGGCCAGCACCAGGAGCACCGCCTCCTGGTCACCCACGACGCCCCGCACTGCAAGTCGAACGTGGTCTACAAGGGTGCGCTCCAGGGCCAGGACGCCCACGCCGTCTGGATCGGCGACGTGCTCATCGAGAAGACCGCCGAGGGCACCGACACCTACGAGATGAACCGCAACCTCGTCCTCACGGACGGCGCGCGGGTCGACTCGGTGCCGAACCTGGAGATCGAGACCGGTGAGATCGTCGGCGCCGGCCACGCCTCGGCGACCGGCCGTTTCGACGACGAGCAGCTCTTCTACCTGCAGGCCCGCGGCATCCCGGCCGACGAGGCCCGCCGCCTGGTCGTGCGCGGCTTCTTCGCCGAGCTCGTCCAGCAGATCGGTGTCCCGGACATCGAGGAGCGCCTCATCACCAAGATCGAGACCGAGCTCCAGGGTTCCGTCTGATGAATTACGTCAAGGCCTGCGCGCTGAGCGAGCTGGAGGAGAACACCCCGAAGCGGGTGGAACTCGACGGCACGCCGGTGTCCATCGTCTCCACCGAGGGCGAGGTGTTCGCGATCAACGACATCTGCTCGCACGCGAACGTCTCCCTCTCGGAGGGCGAGGTCGAGGACTGCATGATCGAGTGCTGGCTGCACGGGTCGGCGTTCGACCTGCGCACCGGCAAGCCCTCCGGTCTGCCCGCGACCCGCCCCGTACCCGTATACCCCGTAAAGATCGAAGGGGACGACGTGCTCGTCTCCCTCACCCAGGAGTCCTGAGGTATCCATGGCAACGCTTGAAATCCACGACCTGCACGTCTCCGTCGAGGCCGAGAACGGCGCCCGCGAGATCCTCAAGGGCGTCGACCTCACCGTCAAGCAGGGTGAGACGCACGCCATCATGGGTCCGAACGGCTCCGGAAAGTCCACGCTGGCGTACTCGCTGGCCGGTCACCCGAAGTACACCATCACCGGTGGCACCGTGACCCTCGACGGCGAAGACGTCCTGGAGATGTCCGTCGACGAGCGCGCCCGCGCCGGCCTGTTCCTCGCCATGCAGTACCCGGTCGAGGTCCCCGGCGTCTCGGTCTCCAACTTCCTGCGCACCTCGGCCACCGCCATCCGCGGCGAGGCCCCGAAGCTGCGTACCTGGGTGAAGGAGGTCAAGTCCGCCATGGAGCAGCTCCAGATGGACCCGGCCTTCGCCGAGCGCAACGTGAACGAGGGCTTCTCCGGCGGTGAGAAGAAGCGCCACGAGATCCTCCAGCTGGAGCTCCTGAAGCCGAAGATCGCGATCCTCGACGAGACCGACTCCGGCCTCGACGTCGACGCGCTGCGCATCGTCTCCGAGGGTGTCAACCGCGTCCGCGAGACCGGCGAGGTCGGCACCCTGCTGATCACGCACTACACGCGCATCCTGCGCTACATCAAGCCCGACTTCGTGCACGTGTTCGCGAACGGCCGCATCGCCGAGTCCGGCGGCGCCGAGCTCGCCGACCAGCTGGAGGCCGAGGGCTACGACAAGTACGTGAAGGGTGGCGCGACCGCGTGACACAGCTGCCTGGCCTCCTCGACATCGAGGCGATCCGCAAGGACTTCCCCCTGCTGGATCGTGTGGTCCACGACGGGAAGAAGATCGTTTACCTGGACAACGCGGCGACTTCGCAGAAGCCGCGCCAGGTGCTCGACGCGCTGAACGAGTACTACGAGCGGCACAACGCCAACGTCCACCGCGGCGTGCACGTGCTCGCCGAGGAGGCCACGGCGCTGTACGAGGGTGCCCGCGACAAGGTCGCCGCCTTCATCAACGCGCCGAGCCGCGACGAGGTGATCTTCACCAAGAACGCCTCGGAGTCGCTCAACCTGGTCGCGAACATGCTCGGCTGGGCGGACGAGCCCTACCGGGTCGACCGCGACACCGAGATCGCCATCACGGAGATGGAGCACCACTCCAACATCGTGCCGTGGCAGCTGCTCTCGCAGCGCACCGGTGCGAAGCTGAAGTGGTTCGGCCTCACCGACGACGGCCGGCTCGACCTGTCCAACATCGAAGAGGTCATCACGGAGAAGACGAAGATCGTCTCCTTCACGCTGGTCTCCAACATCATGGGCACGGTCAACCCGGTCGAGGCGATCGTCCGCCGCGCCCAGGACGTCGGCGCCCTGGTGCTGATCGACGCCTCCCAGGCCGCGCCGCACATGCCGCTGGACGTGCAGGGGCTCGGCGCCGACTTCGTGGCCTTCACCGGCCACAAGATGTGCGGCCCGACCGGCATCGGTGTGCTCTGGGGCCGCCAGGAGCTCCTGGAGGACCTGCCTCCGTTCCTCGGTGGCGGCGAGATGATCGAGACCGTGTCGATGCACGCCTCGACCTACGCCCCGGCACCGCACAAGTTCGAGGCCGGCACGCCCCCGATCGCCCAGGCCGTCGGTCTCGGCGCGGCCGTGGACTACCTCTCCGCGATCGGCATGGACAAGATCGCCGCGCATGAGCACGCGATCACCGAGTACGCGATCAAGCGCCTCGCCGAGGTGCCCGACCTGCGGATCATCGGCCCCACCACGGCCGAGGACCGCGGCGCGGCGATCTCCTTCGTGCTCGGCGACATCCATCCGCACGACGTCGGCCAGGTGCTGGACGAGCAGGGCATCGCGGTCCGCGTGGGACACCACTGCGCGCGCCCGGTCTGCCTGCGGTACGGAATTCCGGCGACGACCCGAGCGTCTTTCTACCTGTACTCCTCTCCCGCCGACGTCGATGCGCTGGTTGACGGGCTGGAGCACGTACGGAACTTCTTCGGCTGACGAAGGCGACGAGGACGAGGACGCTGTGAAGCTGGATTCGATGTACCAGGAACTGATCCTGGACCACTACAAGCACCCGCACGGGCGTGGCCTGCGCGAGGGCGACGCCGAGGTGCACCACGTCAACCCGACGTGCGGTGACGAGATCACGCTGCGCGTGAAGTACGACGGCGAGACGCTCACCGACGTCTCCTACGAGGGCCAGGGCTGCTCCATCAGCCAGGCCAGCGCGTCCGTGCTGAACGAGCTGCTGGTCGGCAAGAACCTGGCCGAGGCGCAGAAGATCCAGGCCGTCTTCCTGGAGATGATGCAGTCCAAGGGCAAGATCGAACCCGACGAGGCCATGGAGGAGGTGCTGGAGGACGCGGTCGCGTTCGTCGGCGTCTCCAAGTATCCGGCGCGCGTGAAGTGTGCTCTGCTGAGTTGGATGGCGTGGAAGGACGCGACGGCCCAGGCGCTGGGCGACGCGGAGAGGAAGACGGCATGACCGAGAACGCGACGCCCGAGGCGTCGACCAAGCCCGCCACCGAGGAAGAGGTCCGCGAGGCCCTCTACGACGTGGTCGACCCCGAGCTGGGCATCGACGTCGTCAACCTGGGCCTGATCTACGGCATCCACATCGACGACGCGAACATCGCCACCCTCGACATGACGCTGACCTCGGCGGCCTGTCCGCTGACGGACGTCATCGAGGACCAGGCGAAGTCGGCGACGGACGGCATCGTCAACGAACTGCGCATCAACTGGGTCTGGATGCCGCCGTGGGGCCCCGACAAGATCACGGATGACGGCCGTGAGCAGCTGCGCGCGCTCGGCTTCAACGTCTGACCGCCCGTGTGTGAGGGCCCCCGGCACGCTCGTGCCGGGGGCCCTCCCCGTTTTCCGGCGTTCTCGGGGCGCAAGCCCGGCGGGACTCTCCGTGACCGCTCGCTTCGCTGCCGGCGTCGCCGGCGCCGCCTTGCTGCTCGCCGGGCTGCCCGCTCCCGCCGGGGCGGTGGCGTACGGGACGCCGACCCTGGCGCTCTCCGCCTCCCACCTGTCCGGGGCCGTCGGCGCGGTCGGGGACCCGGTGGTGAACGTGACGGTCGGGCAGAGCGGGGCCGACGTCTCCGCGCTGACGGTCGCGGCCTCCGCGTCGAGCAAGCCCTCGGTCGCCGGGACGGGCGACGTGACCGTCACGGGCGCCGGGGCGGTACGGCAGCTCGCGGTCACGGCGCGGGCCCGCGGCTACACCAGCCTCACCGTCGAGGTGACGGGCCTCGGCGGCAAGACGGCCTCCACGACCCTGTCCTACGCGGCGTCGGCCCCCGTGCAGAACCCGGCCGACGCGCGGTACTTCACCGGCTCCGCGGACGCCTCGGCCGTCGTGGACGTGGGCGGCGGCCACGTGGTCGTCGCCGACGACGAGTCCAACGTGCTGCGCCTGTACGACCGCTCCCGCTCGGGCGCCCCGGTGCGCACCTGGGACTTCGGCTCCCGGCTCGGGGTCGCCAAGGAGGTGGATATCGAGGGGGCGACCAGGATCGGCGACACCGTCTACTGGACGGGATCGCTCGGCAACAACAAGGACGGCGCGTACAAGGCGCCCCGGAACACGGTGTTCACCACCACGGTCAGCGGAACGGGCGCAGGCACGCAGCTGGCGTACGGGCGCTCGTACAAGAAGCTCCGCGAGGACCTGGTGGCCTGGGACGCCGCCCACGGCGACCGGTACGGGTTCGCGGCCGGTACGGCGGCGGGCGAGGCCCCGAAGCAGGTCGACGGGTTCAACGTGGAGGGGCTCGAATTCGCCCCCGGCTCGACGACCACGGCCTACCTCGGCTTCCGGGCACCGCTGACGCCGGCGGTGCCCGGCGGCAAGGCGCTGATCGTGCCCGTCGTCAACTTCGACCAGGTGCTGGCGGTCGGGGCCGAGGCGGTCTTCGGTACGGGCATCGAACTGGACCTCGGCGGGCTGTCCCTCCGCGACCTCCGCAGGAACGCGGCCGGGCAGTACCTGATCCTGGCCGGATCCTGGGCCGCGGACGACAATTCCGACCCGTACGCGCTCTACCAGTGGGACGGCGTGCCGGGCCACGCGCCGGTCAAGCGGGCCGACCTGCCCACGGCGGACCCGGGCGGCTGGGAGGCCGTCGTGGAGGTGCCGGACCTGTCGGTGCCGGGCGCCCGGGTGCAGCTGGTGACGGACAGCGGGTCGGCGGACCTGTACGGGGACGGCGTGGAGGCCAAGGACCTCGCGCACCCGGAGTGGAAGAAGGCGCGGGCGGCCTGGTTCACCCTCGGCTGAGCCGGGACCGTGCCGCGAGCTCCTCGGCGAGGCGCTCGCGGCGCAGCCGCCGGTCACGTAGAGCAGGCCCGCCGCCAGCCGCGGCAAGGGCAGGAGCAGGGCCGGGGCCAGCAGCGCGTCCGGCAGGCCCAGCCCCCGGTACAGGGCGTACGCGGCCACCGGCGCGAGCCCCGCGGCCGCGGCGCTGATCGCGAGCATCCGCCACCAGGCCCCGCGGACGTAGCGCCGGGAGCCGCAGGAGTCCCGGGTGCTGTATGTGTACGGCCGTACACTACGTTGTGTACCCTTGTACGCATGCCATACGTACTGCTCGCCGCGGCCATCGCCGCCGAGGTCGCCGGGACCACCGCCATGAAGTACAGCGACGGCTTCACCCGGCTGTGGCCCTCGCTGGGCACGCTGCTCGGCTACGCCATCGCCTTCACCCTGCTCGCGCAGACGCTGAAGACGATGTCCGTGGGCACGGCGTACGCGATATGGGCCGGGGTGGGGACCGCCGCGATCGCCGCCATAGGGATGGTGTTCCTGGGGGAGGCGGCCACCGCCGCGAAGATCGCCGGGATCGCGCTCGTGATCGGCGGCGTGGTGCTGCTCAATCTGGGCGGCGCGCACTGATGGCCCCCGGTGTGCGCAGGTACGACCCGCAGCGGCGGCAGCGGATCATCGACGCGGCGATCCGGGTGGTCGGCGCCAAGGGGATCGCCGGGCTGAGTCACCGCAGCGCGGCCGCGGAGGCCGACGTACCGCTCGGGTCGACCACGTACCACTTCAAGACCCTGGACGACCTGCTGGTCGCGGCCCTGCACCAGGCCAACGAGGGCTTCGCCCGGGCGGTGGCGGACTCGCCGGCGCTGGCCGATCCGCAGACGGACCTCGCAGCCGCGCTGGCCCGTCTGCTGGGGGAGTTCCTGGCGGGGGACCGGACCGGGGTGGAGCTGGAGTACGAGCTCTACCTCGCGGCCCTGCGGCGCCCGGCGCTGCGGCCGGTCGCGGCGCAGTGGTACGAGGCCGTGGCCACGGCACTGACCCCGCGCACGGACCCGGCGACGGCCCGGGCGCTGGTCGCGGTCATGGACGGCATGAGCCTCCAGGTCCTGCTGACGGACGCGCAGTACGACGAACCGTACGCCCGCGAGATCCTGGACCGGGTGCTGCGGCCGTCCCGGCCGGCCTAGGCCGTCTCTTTCGGATCTTGCCTGACCCGCGCCGCCCGGCACCGCACCTCGCTGTGTTGTCGGGGCTCCCGAGTACGTCCAGTACGCGGGAGCCCCTCCGCCTTGCGATGCACGGCACCGGACGACGCGGGCTTAACCGGCAAGATCCGAAAGAGACGACCTAGCCCGAGCGGACGGCGGTCAGCGCGGCCCGGACGCTCGCCTCGATGTCCTGGATCGGGTAGAACACCTCGCGCACCGTGCGGTCCCGGTCGATGACCAGGGTCAGCCGCTTGAGCCGGGTCACGCCCGCCGCGCGGAACGTCGGCAGCCGCAGCGCCGCCGTCAGGCCCAGCTCCGCGTCCGACAGGAGCGGGAAGCACAGCCGCTCCTGCTCCGCGAACTCCCGCTGCTCGTCCGGGCGCTGGGTCGACACCCCGTGCACGGTCGCGCCCGCCGCGGTGAACTCCGCGAGCTGGTCGCGGTAGGTGCACGACTCGAACGTACAGCCCTTGGCGCCCGGGATCCCGGCCCAGCCGGGCGGGTAGGACTCGGCGCGCGCGTACGCGCCCGGGAAGCAGTACAGGACCGTGAACGCGGTGTCCGCCACCGGGTCGCACGGGGCGCCGGAGCGGTCGGGCAGCAGCAGTTCCGGCAGCCGGGTGCCCCGCAGCGCGTGGACCCGCTCCGCTTCGCGTGAGGCCTCTGCGGTCGTCGCGGTCATCTCTCCCTCTCCCAGGACCCAGGTGTCTCCCCAGTCCTGGAGGGCCACCAGGACCGGCAGCAGCCCCCGCCCGCGCGGGGTCAGCCGGTACTCGTGCCGCACCGGGCGCTCCTGGTACGGCTCGCGCGTCAGCACCCCGGCCTCGACCAGCAGCTTCAGCCGCTCGGCGAGCACCTTGCGGGACATCCCGAGCTCGCGCTGGAGCTCGTCGAAGCGGTGCAGGCCGCGCGCGGCGTCGCGGACGATCAGCAGCGTCCACCAGTCGCCCACCACGTCGAGGGCCTGGGCGATGGAGCAGTCCGCGTCGCCGAGGTGCGTGCGCTGGGCCATGGGAACTCCTTTGTCCGTTGACCCAAGGCTGTCATGCTGACATAGTCCGTTCCCAAAAGGAACTTAGTAGGGATGCGGGGGACACGGGTGTGCTGCAGGGGATCAAGGACGTACCGAAGGTCGTGTGGCTGCTGGCTGCGGGGATCTTCGTCAACACCGTCGCCGGCTTCACCGTCGTCTTCGTCTTCCTCTACCTGACCGGCCCGCGCGGCCTCGGCGCCACCCAGGCGGGCCTGATCGTCGGCATCGGAGGCATCGGCCTGGTCGCCGGCAACTTCACCGGCGGCTGGTACGGCGACCGCTTCGGCCACCGCCGGGTGCTGCTCACCGCCTCGGCCCTCGGCGGAGCCGCCCTCGTCGCCCTGCCGGCGGCCCCCACCGGCCTGCTGGCCCTCCTGCTGCCGCTCGCCCAGTACGCCTCCGGGGTGATCCGCGCCGCCAACTCCGCGCTGGTCGCCGTCACCGTGCCGGAAGGCTCCCGCCGCCAGGCCTTCGCCGTCATCCGCTGCCTGTCCAACGGCGGCTTCGCCGTGGGCGGACCGCTCGGGGCGCTCATCGCGACCGGACTCTCGTACGACTGGCTCTTCGTCGCGGACGGCCTCGCCACCCTCTTCTTCGCCCTCTGGACCGCCCGGGTCGTCCCGGCCAGGGCCGCCACCGCCCCCTCCGCGGCCCCGGACGGGGGTCTGGGCCGCGGAGGGCTGTGGCGGGAGCTGCGCGCGCGGCCCGCCGTACTGGTCCTGCTCGGTGCGATCGTCGTCATCGACGTCGTCTACCGCCAGCACCTGACGACCTTCCCCGTCTACCTCGCCGACCACGGACTGGACACCCGCGCGTACGGATGGCTGATCGCGGTCAACTGCGGGGTCATCCTGCTCCTGGAGATCCCCGCCGCCCTCGCCCTGCGGCGGCGCTCCCCGCTGCACGTCATCGGCAGCGGGCTGGTGCTGGTGGGCGGCGGCTACGCGGTGCTCGTGCTCGGGGTCGGGACCGCAACGGCCGTCCTGATGATGCTGCTGCTCACCCTCGGCGAGATCCTCTACAAGACCACCGCCATGGCGTACGTCGCGGACGAGTCGCCCGAGCACGCCGTCGGCCGGTTCCAGAGCCTGTACGCGGGCGTCTCCATCAGCGGCTTCGTCCTCGCCGCGCCCCTGGGCGGAGCCCTGTACGACACCGCGCCGGAGCTGCTGTGGCCGCTGTGCGCGGTGCTCGGCGCGGGCGCCGGGGGGATCGTGCTGGTCACGGGTGCGCGGGGGGTGCGGCGACCCGCGCGCCCGGCACATGAGACCGGTTCGCAACCGAAGGCCGTCGCCGGTTAGGTTTCGGATATGACTGCTACGCGTACCACCGGCGCCGTCGCCGCCGGACTTGCCACCCTCACCGCCGACGGCACCGTCCTCGACACCTGGTTCCCCGCCCCCCAGCTGGTCGCCGAGCCCGGCCCGGCCGGCACCGAGCGCCTCACCGCCGACCAGGCCGTGGAGCTGCTGGGCGCCGCCGCCGCGAAGGCGATCCGCCAGGACGCGGTCCGCGGCGTCGAGGTCGTAGCCGTTCGCACCGTCATCGCCTCCCTCGACGACAAGCCGCTGGACGCGCACGACGCGTACCTGCGCCTGCACCTGCTCAGCCACCGCCTGGTCAAGCCGCACGGCCAGAACCTCGACGGCGTGTTCGGCCTGCTGACCAACGTGGCCTGGACCTCGCTGGGCCCGGTCGCCGTGGACCAGCTCGAGACCGTCCGCCTCAACGCGCGCGCCGAGGGCCTGCACCTCCAGGTCACCTCGATCGACAAGTTCCCCCGGATGACGGACTACGTCGCCCCCAAGGGCGTGCGCATCGCCGACGCGGACCGCGTCCGCCTCGGCGCGCACCTCGCCGAGGGCACCACCGTCATGCACGAGGGCTTCGTCAACTTCAACGCCGGCACCCTGGGCACCTCCATGGTCGAGGGCCGCATCTCCGCCGGCGTCGTGGTCGGGGACGGCTCGGACATCGGTGGCGGCGCGTCCACGATGGGCACCCTCTCGGGCGGCGGCAAGCAGATCATCTCGATCGGCGAGCGGACCCTGATCGGCGCCGAGGCGGGCATCGGCATCGCGCTCGGCGACGAGTGCGTCGTCGAGGCCGGCCTCTACGTGACCGCGGGCACCCGCGTCACCCTCCCGGACGGCCAGATCGTCAAGGCCCTGGAGCTCTCCGGCGCCGACAACATCCTCTTCCGCCGCAACTCGGTCACCGGCGCCGTCGAGGCCCGCCCCTACAAGGCGGCCTGGGGCGGCCTGAACGAGATCCTGCACAGCCACAACTGACCCCCACCGGGCCGGTCCGCGTACCCGTACGCGAAGGCGCCCTCCCACCCCCGGCCGGGGTGGGAGGGCGCCTTCGTCGCGTCGGGGTCAGCGCGGCGGCAGCCTGCGGATCAGGCCCGCGAAGGCCTGCTTCTCCGCCTCGGTCAGTTCCACGGACTCCATCGGGTGCGAGACCCGGCTGCGCTGGGCCGGGATCACCGGCAGACCCTCGAAGGCGCTGGGCTCCGGGTGGTGGAAGCGGCTGTCCCACAGCATGTGGCCGAGCCCGGCCACCCAGACGAGGGCGGCCACGAACAGGACGGCGAGGCCGATTTCCTGGGCGAGGGAGATGGAGGGGAACACGCGGTCCTCCGGGGAGTGCGGGGGTACAAGGCGGTACAAGATCGGGCGTGTGGACACTCAACACCACGGGCGCTCGATTCGGTAGGGATGTGTCGAGCGTCACGTCAGGGTCGAAAGTTCCCCACTTGTTCTACAACGGCCCCCAGGGGGCGGCCCCTACGGCGCGAGGTGCAGTTTGAAGCCCTCGTGGCTCCGCGCGAAGCCCAGACGCTCGTAGAAGCGGTGCGCCGCGGCCCGCCGCTTGTTGCTCGTCAGCTGCACCAGGCCGCAGCCCCGCTCCCGGGCCCGCGCCACGGCCAGCTCCATCAGCTCCGCGCCCAGTCCTCCACCCCGCCGGTCCGCGCGGATCCGTACCGCCTCCACGAGCGCCCGCTCGCGTCCGCCTCGGCCGAGGCCCGGTACGTACGTCAACTGCAAGCAGCCCAGGACGCCCCCGTCCGTGTCATCGACGAGGACCATCATCTCGTTGCGCGCGTCCGCCTCGATGGCGGCGAAGGCATGTTCCTGCGCCTCGTCGACGACGACCGCATCGGGCTGCACGACCCGCTCCTCGTCGGCCAGCAGGGCGAGCACGGCGGGCAGATCGGCGCGCGTGGCGGTACGGAAGACCATGGTCGGGAGTGTGGCAGAGGGCCCGGAAGGGACGGCATCCGGGCCCTCTGCGGTCCGGGGGCTACGGCTTGAAGCGCAGCACCTGCGGGTCGTGGTCGCTGTTCTGCTCCGAGAACTCCGCGTTGATGTGCACGCTGTCGTACGTGAACTTCTTGATCGCCGGGCTGGTCAGGATCTGGTCCAGCACCTGGGCGTTCCCCTGGAAGACGTACGAGTACCGCTCCGACTTCGGCAGCGACTTGACCGCCGGGTACAGCGCCCCGCCGTCGGCCAGCGCGGCCGTCGTCGCCGAGAACTCGAAGTCGTTGATGTCGCCGAGGACCAGGACGTTCGCGTTCTTCTCGGCCGCCAGGATCTCCTTGACGAAGCCGTTCACGGCCTGCGCCTGGAGCAGTCGCTTCTCCTCCGACTTGCGCACGGGCGGCTGGTGGTGCGAGGTCAGGCCCTCGTCGCCGCCCTTGGAACCGAAGTGGTTGGCGATCACGAAGACCGTCTTGCCGCGGAAGGTGAACTCGCCGGCGAGCGGCTTGCGGCTGTCGGCCCACGCCGGGTTCGCCGGGTCGACGCGGCCGGGGGAGTGGGTCAGGGCGGCCTTGCCGTTCTCCGTCACCACGCCGGTCGCCGTCACCGCGTCGCCGGGGGCGCGCTCGGTGAAGGACACGCGCGCGGGGTTGAACAGGAACACCTGGCGGATGTTGCCGCCGGGCTCGCCGCCGTCCTTCTTGTCCTCCGGGTTGACGGTCCGCCACTGGTAGGCCGGGCCGCCCGCCGCCGCGATCGCCGCGGTGAACTTCGCCAGGGTCTGCTCGGCGGACACGGTGCCGTCGTTCTTGGCGCCGTTGTCGTCCTGGATCTCCTCCAGGGCGAGGATGTCGGGGGAGGCCAGGTTCTCGACGACCGCCTTGGCGAGGGCGTCGAACTTCTCCTGGGGGTCGGTGGGGTCGAGGTTCTCGACGTTGTACGTGGCCACCGCGAGCTCGTGCTCGGCCTGCGCCTTGGTCTTCTCGGGGGCGAGGGTGCCCGCCGTGACGGTGCCGAGGGTGCGCGCCACCAGGGTGTAGCCGCCGAACTGGTTGAAGTCCAGCGGGCCCTCGGTGGTGCCCGTCAGCTTGTCGCCGACGTTGGCCACCGGGAAGGGCTGCTGCGCGAGGGGCGCGAGCTGCTGGATCTGGAGGCGGCCGGTGTTCTGGGAGGCGTAGGAGCCGTAGAGCGTGCCGCCGCGCTTGGTGGCGTTCTCCCAGCCCTTCACGGTGACCCACAGCTCCGCGTGCGGGTCGGTGGCGCCGACCACGCGCGAGGTGCCGATCTTGACGTTCATGCCCTCGAGGGACTCGTAGAAGTCCAGGGCGTAGCGCGAGGGCTCCAGGGCCAGGCCGTTGATGCTGCCGGCGGCGGCCGGGTCGCCGGCGGGGGCGTACTCGGCGGGCACCGAGTACTCGTTGATCGCGGCGGCCTCGGGCAGCGCGTTGCCCGAGGAGACGACCGTCACGACCGGCTTGGATATCTGGGTCACCGACTGGTTGCCGGAGCTGACGCCGCCGGGGACGTACTCGCCGACCAGGCCGGAGACCTTGACCGCGTCGCCCACGGCGACGGTCGGCACCGAGCTGGTGAAGACGAACACGCCTTCGCTGGTGGCCTCGTTGTCGTCGGCGTCCGGGTCCTGGATCCAGAAGCCGCGCGAACCGTACGTCCGCACGCCCGTCACGATGCCCTCGATGGCGGCGACCTGCTTGCCGGCGAGGGGGGATATCCGGGTGGTGCCCTGGATGTCGTGGATGCGGACCGGGCCGTCGGCCGTGCCGGTTTCGGCCGCGCCGGCGGAGCCCGCCAGCAGGCCGGTGGCCAGTGCGGTGGCGACGAGGGCCGCGACGGCGGAGGAACGGGGATGCGAGGAGCGCATGGTCAGGAACTCCGGTGTGGGATGAGGGAGACGGCGGGGGTGGGGCGGGATTGCGGCAGGAGACGTGCGGGAGGCCGTGCGGCTCCCGAAACATCTACGCGCGTCAATTTCCTGGGTGACCAGCAAAGTTGTCAAGGGCTCCAGGAAAGACGGCAGCTGACTGTGGGATGAACCAAAGGCGATGGCCCGCCGGAGCCGCCCGAAATGCGTCTACGCTGGAGCGCCGGACGGGCCCGACGGGCCGGCCGGCCGACGAACCGACCGCTGCGGCACGGCAGGAGGATCCTGGTCCGTCGTGCCTGTCCGTCCGCCCGCTTCGTCCTCGACCGGCCGCTCCGCCCGCTCCGCCTTGCATGCCCCAAGTGCCCGACCTGCCCTGCCCACTCCGCCATCCACGAGGAGAACCGCCCCATGTCCGCAGAGCCGCACCCCACGCTGCCGCCGGTACGGCTGCACTCCGATGCGGAACTGGCCCGCGACGCCCTCGTCGCCCCGCTGTTCGCCCGCGCGGTACGGCTGGCGCGCTGGGCCGGGCCCGGCACCCGCGTCGACATCGGCGGCGAGCTCGCCGCGGACCAGCTCCCCGACGCCGCCGCGGTCCTCGGCCTCGACGCCGCGGACGCGGACTCGGTCGTGTACGCGAGCCAGGCCTGGCGGGTGGCCGTGGACACCGGCCTGGTGGACGTGACCGAGCCGGACGAGGACGGCGGGTCGGGCGGCGCCGCGGAGGCCGGGGCGGGCGGGCCGGAAGCTGGGGCGGGCGGCGCCGAAGCCGGGGCGGGCGGGACGCAGTTCGGCACCGCCGCGCCCGGCGAGGACCTCGCGCTGGTGAAGAGCGGGGCGCCCGGCGACGTACTCGACCTGTGGCTGGCGGCCCTGGACAGCGTGCTGGCCGACGCGGCCGTGCCCGATCTGGACGACCTCGTCGACGCGCTGGACGCGGGCGGGGACATCGACTTCGACCGGCTGGAATGGAACCCGCGGCGCGAGGAGGACTTCCTCGACGGGGTCCTCGCCAACCTCTACCTGCTCACGGTCACCGAGGGCGGGGCGGCGGACCGGCCGGTTCCGCTGCCGGTGCTCGCTGCGTCCATGGTGGTGCCCGAGGACATGGGCGAGCCGACCGATGCCGTGCTGGAGCAGGTTTCGGACGCGATGATGCGCCTCGACGACCAGTTCCGACAGCTGGAGCCCATCGGGCTGGTCGAGTTCCGGCCCGTCGACGAGGAGCTGCTGGCGGAGGCGGACGACGAGCAGATCGCCGCCGACCGCGCCGGTGCCGGCGCCGACGACGAGGACGTTTCCCGCTACGGGATGGTCCGCCTGACCCCGCTCGGCCTGTACGGGATCCGCGCCCGCATGCTGGAGGCCGGGGTCGTGGCCCCCGCCGTGGGCGAACTGGCCGGCAAGGGCGCGGACGCACTGCTGGACGCGGTCTCCCACTATGCGGAGAGCGCCGCCCAGGCCGAGATCGAGGCATGGATGGCGGGCAGGGAGGTGCCCGCGGCCGTCGCCGAACTGCTGGCCGCGGCGCGCGGCGACGACGAGGGGGCCCCGCTGCGCCGACTGCGCTGCCAGCAGGCCCTTGCACCGGCCGGACCGGAGGCCGAGCCCGCCGTGCGCGCGGTGCTGGACGACGGGGAGCTGGGCGGGCTCGCCCGGGTCTGGCTGGCCGAGCGCGGCGCGGCCGACGTACCGGCGCCGGACGCGACGATGGTGTTCTGGCTGACGGTCGACACGATCGCGGCGCAGCTCGCCGCCGACGGGGAGACCGAGGAGCTGCCGCAGTTGATGGAGACCCTGACCGCCCATCACGCAGGGTTCTTCGAGCAGGTGTGGCGGGTGGAGCACCCGGCGACCGTGGACGTCCTGGAGGCGATGGGGCGGCTGCACCCGGACAAGAAGGCGGCGAAGGAGGCCCGCAAGGCCGCGTTCAAGGCGCGCTCGCGGCGGTCCTGAGCGCCGGCGCGCCGCGGCACGGGCGCGGCCGCGGGCGCGATGGCGGTGGCGGGAGCGCGATGGCGGTGGCGGGCGCGGTGGGGTGGAGGTGGCGGTGGCGGCAGGTGGGCCGGGCATCGACATTGCGCCGTTCCTAGGGCCGGAGTTGGCCATTCCGGCCCCCGGCAAGGGGTCGGCTCTTCTTACCGGGTAGTTCAGCCGCCGTTCACGTGCGGGCGGGAGCGTGTGCGCCGACGACTGCACGACAGGCGCACCACTCCCCACCCCTGGAGACCCGATGCCGCTCAGCCGCAGAGACTTCACCGCCCGTACCGTCATCGCCGGCGCGGGGGTCGCGCTCACCGGGACGGTCGGCGCGCTCGCCACCGCCCCGGGCGCCCTGGCAGCGGACGACAGCACCGCCCGCGACGAGCACGGGCGGCCCTGCGAGCCCGGCTACGGTCCGCTCGTCCCCGACCCGGCCGGCATCCTGGCCCTCCCCGCGGGCTTCACCTACCGGGTGATCACGCACAGTGGGGTCACCACCCTGGAATCGGGCGAGAGCACCCCGTCGAACCACGACGGCACGGCCGCCTTCGAAGGCCACCGCGGGGTCACCCTCCTGGTGAACAACCACGAGCTCAAGGGCACCCGGGACAAGTGGGCCCGCCCCGTCCCGCTCGCCGAGGGCCTCGTCTACGACCCGGCCGCGGCCGGCGGCTGCACCGTCGTCGAGGTCCGGCGCGGCGGGGAGGTCGCCGAATGGGTGGGGATCGCCGGTACGTCGACCAACTGCGCGGGCGGCGCCACCCCCTGGGACACCTGGCTGACCTGCGAGGAGAACTCCGACCTTGCGGGCAAGAACGGCATGACCAAGGACCACGGCTACGTCTTCGAGGTCGACCCGCACGACCGGCGCGCCAACCGCGACCCGCGGCCCGTCAAGGCCTTCGGGCGCTACGACCACGAGGCCGTGGTCATCGACCCGCGCCAGGGCCACGCCTACCTGACCGAGGACGCCTCCGGCCCCAACGGGCTGTTCTACCGCTGGACCCCGCCCGGCGGCTTCCGCCACGGGCGCGGAAAGCTCCGTACGCTCGCGGACGATGCGGGGGTGCTCCAGGCCGCCAAGTGCATCGACAGCTCGGGCCGGTTCGTCGACGACCTCTCGCGCGCCACGAAGATCGGAACCGTCTACGGGGTCGACTGGGTGGACGTCGCGGACCGCGACGCGCGGACCGTGCCGGTGCGCAAGCAGTTCGCCGACGGCGTCGTGACGCGGGGGCGCAAGCTCGAGGGCATGTGGTGGGCCGACGGTGGCGCGTACTTCGTGTCCTCCTACGCCCGTGAGGAGAGCCCGGGCGCGGCGCACGACGGACAGGTGTGGTTCTACAACCCCAAGCGGCGCACGATCCGGCTGACCGTGCTGATCGGGGTCAACACGGACCCGTCGACGGGCGGTGGCCACGACGGCCCGGACAACATCACCGTGTCGCCGTACGGGGGACTGGTCATCGCCGAGGACGGTTCGGGCCTCCAGCACCTGTTCGGCGCGACCGCCTCGGGCCGCACCTACCCGCTGGCGCGCAACGAGCTGAACATCGGGTCGGCCGAGGAGCCGGAGTACTCCGAGTTCACGGGTGTCTGCTTCTCCCCGGACGGGCGCACGCTGTTCGCGAACCTCCAGGACCCGGGCATCATGCTCGCCATCACCGGGCCGTGGCGGCGCGCACACTGACGCCGGCCCCGGGCGGGGCGTGAGCGCCCGGCCCGGCGGCTACGGGGCCGCGGAAACCTCCGCGCGGGAGGCCGCGGCCCACTCGGCGAGCAGGAACTCATACGCATCCGAGGGCCACTCGCCGTCCACCCGGGTCTCGACAAGGAGCCGTATCGCCTCGTTCGCCTCTGCGGCGGACGGGCGGGCGGGCCCTGCGGGGATGACTGACTCGTGCATGAGTTCAAGGCTACGGGCGGGCACTGACAGCCACCCCCGGATTACGCGTGGCATCCATCACCCGGGGAAAGCGCCCCGGTGGCGCCCTGCGGCCTCCTGTGCCCGCCCACCTGCTCAGAGTGCCTGCGAGGCCGGCTTGACCATGCCGCGTACTGTGCGGGACTTCACAAAGTCGCCCATGGCCGTCATCTCCCACTCGCCGCTGAACTGCTTGATCAGCTTCGCCATCATGACCCCGGTCTGCGGTTCGGCGGAGGTGAGGTCGAAGCGCACCAGCTCCTCGCCGCTCGCCGCGTCGATCAGACGGCAGTAGGCCTTGGCGACCTCGGTGAACTTCTGGCCGGAGAAGGAGTTGACCGTGAACACGAGCCCGGTGGCGTCGGCGGGGAGCCGGCCGAGGTCCACGACGATCACCTCGTCATCGCCCGCGCCCTCGCCCGTCAGGTTGTCGCCCGAGTGCTTGATGGCTCCGCCCAGGATCGACAGCTTGCCGAAGTAGCAGCTGTCGATGTGGTTGCGCTGGGGGCCGTACGCGATGACGGAGGCGTCGAGGTCGATGTCCCGGCCGCGGAACGCGGGCTCCCAGCCGAGGCCCATCTTGACCTGCGACAGCAGCGGGCGGCCGCCCTTGACCAGGGAGACGGTCTGGTTCTTCTGGAGGCTGACCCGGCCCTTGTCGAGGTTGATCTTCCCGCTGCCGCCGACGGGCGGGGCCGGGGCCGCCGGCGGCGCGGGGGGAACCGGGGCGCTGGGCGTCGTGGGCGTCGTACCGCCGAGCCAGGGGGAGGGCGGGTAGGAGGCCGCCGGAGCCGGGGGAGCGGGCGGGGCGGGCGGGGCGGCTACGGGCGCGGGCGCGGCGGGCGCGGCGGCCGGCTCCTCGTCCACGGAGACGCCGAAGTCGGTGGCGATCCCGGCGAGGCCGTTCGCGTACCCCTGGCCGACCGCGCGCACCTTCCACACGCCGCCCCGCTGGTACACCTCGACGACGACCAGCGCCGTCTCGGAGCCGAGCTGCGGCGGGGTGAAGCTGGCGATCACCGCTCCGCCGTCCGCGTTGCGCACGGTGGCGGTGGGCTCGATGCCCTGGAAGGTCTGCCCCGCGGCGTCCGGGCTGGCGGTGACCACGATCCGCTCGATGCCGGGCGGCAGTGCGGAGGTGTCCACGGTGATCGAGTCCGGCGCCGCACCGCCGCCCGACCGGTAGCTGACACCGGGCCCGGAGGGCTGGTTGTAGAAGATGAAGTCGGCGTCGGAGCGCACCTTGCCGTCCGCCGTCAGGAGCAGTCCCGATACGTCGAGCCGTACCGGCGCGGCCACGTCCACCGTCACACGGACGGCATGGAGCGGCAGGTTGGATCCAGGGGTCATAGCGGTCATGCCGGGAGAACGAGCGGCGGTGCTTTGCCGTTCCCTTACCCTCGCGGCGGATTTCAGCGCCGGTTGCGAGGGTGGTTCTTCGCGGTGCGCTCGTTGCCGAACTTGTAGGCGCCGGTCCAGCGGGCCATCACCAGCTGCGCGTCGCCGGACCCCACCTCGGTCAGGAACTTCTCCGCCCGGTTCCCGCGCAGGGTGGCCGCGGTGCGGCCCTGGTGGGTGATGACGACGGAGCGGTCGCGGTGGCGTTCGTACGAGAATCCGTGCGGCTTGGGCATGCGCCGCAGCCTGCCCCGCCGGAGCGGGGCGGGCAACGGATTTATGGGGTCCCGGCGGCGCCCGTCACGCGACGCGGCAGGCCGAGCGGGTTGGCCTCGCGCAACTCGGGCGGGAGCAGGGCGTCCGGGACGGACTGGTAGGCGACCGGGCGCAGCCAGCGCTCGATGGCCGTTCCGCCGACCGAGGTGGAGTGCGAGGTCGCCGCCGGGTACGGGCCGCCGTGGTGCTGGGCCGGGGCCACCGCCACCCCGGTCGGCCAGTTGTTGACCACGATCCGGCCCGCCAGCTCCGTGACCTGCCCGATCAGCTCGGAAGCCGGGCCCGGCACACCCTCGGTCTCGGCGGCCGACAGCTGGAGGGTGGCGCTCAGGTTCCCGCCCAGCCGCCCGAGCACCGCGCCCGCCTCGCGCTGGTCGGCGTACCGCACGACGACGGTGACCGGACCGAAGCACTCTTCCAGGAGCACCTCGTACTCCCCGCCCGGAGCACTGTTCAGGAGGCGGGCGGCGTCCACGGTCAGGTAGCCGGCGCCGACGGTGTGCTCGCCGCCCGAGCCCGGGGTGACCGGCGCGTCGACGCCCGGCAGCGCGGCCCGCTCGCGCACTCCGGCGACGAAGTTCTCCCGCATCCGGTGGTCGAGCAGCACCCCCGGCTCGGTCTCCCCGAGCGCCTTGGTGAGCGCGCCCGTGAGGCGGTCGCCCGCCGCGCCCTCGGGGACCAGGACGAGGCCGGGCTTCACGCAGAACTGGCCGACGCCGAGGGTGACCGACCCCGCGAGCCCGCTGCCGATCTCCTCGGCGCGCTCGACGGCCGCGGCCGGGGTGACCACGACGGGGTTGAGGGAGCCCAGCTCGCCGTGGAAGGGGATGGGCACCGGCCGGGCCGCAGCGGCGTCGAACAGGGCGCGCCCGCCCCGGATGGAACCGGTGAAACCGGCGGCGGCCACCAGAGGGTGGCGGATCAGCGCCAGGCCCGCGTCGAACCCGTGCACCACGCGGACCACGTCGGCCGGGAGCCCCGAGGCGACGGCCGCCCGGCGCAGCAGCGAGGCGCACAGCTCGGAGGTGGCCGGGTGGTCGGGGTGCGCCTTGACGACCACCGGGCAGCCGGCGGCCAGGGCGCTCGCGGTGTCCCCGCCGGGGACGGAGAAGGCGAGCGGGAAGTTGGAGGCGGCGTACACCGCGACCACGCCCAACGGCACCTTGTAGCGGCGCAGTTCGGGGCGCGGCGGACTGAGGGAGGGGTCGGCGCGGTCGATCCGGATGTCGAGGTAGGACCCCTCCTCGACGGCGTCGGCGAAGGCGCGCAGCTGGCCGGTGGTGCGGGCCAGCTCCCCCGTGAGCCGGCCCGGGCCCAGTGCGGTCTCGGCGTCGGCGGCCTCGACGACGTGCGCGGCGGACCCGTCGAGGAGGTCGGCGGCCGCGCGCAGGAAGGCGGCGCGGGCGGCGGCGTCGGCCAGCGCGGCCCGGGCGGCGTGGGCGGTCCGTACGGCTTCGTCCACCTCCCGGGGTGTGGCCTCGACCGCAACCTGTTCGCGCTGCTTCCCGGTGCGGGGGTCCACACTCCAGACTGGTGTCGTTGTCATGGCCCGCTGCCTCCTGGATCGTTCAGTATTCTGAACGCCGTTCCGGTGGATGAATGATCACATCTGCTGCGGACTCTATTTCCGCGTCCTCGGCGTGACAAGAGGCGGCCAGAGGGGAAGCAGGCGCATGACGACGACCGAATCGGGAAGCACGGTCCCGGCGTCGCCGGTCAAATCGGCGGTACGGACGGTCCTGTTGCTGGAGCACTTCGCGGCGCGGCCGGGGCTGCACAGCCTCGCCGACATCCAGAACGACCTGGCCCTGCCCAAGTCCAGCCTGTACATGCTGCTGCGCACGCTGGTGAACCTGGGCTGGGTGGAGACGGACGCCACGGGCACGCGCTACGGCATCGGCGTGCGGGCGCTGCTGGTCGGCAGCTCGTACATCGACGGCGACGAGGTGGTCGCGGCGGCCCGGCCCACCCTGGACCGGCTCTCCGACGACACCACGGAGACCATCCACCTGGCGCGACTGGACGGGACGAGCGTGGTGTACCTCGCGACCCGCCCCTCCCGGCACTACCTGCGGCCCTTCACCCGGGTCGGGCGGCGGCTGCCGGTGCACTCCACGGCGCTCGGCAAGGCGCTGCTGGCCACGCACACGGACGAGGAGGTGCGCAGCCTGCTGCCGCCGAGGCTCGAGGCGGTCACCGAACACACCGTCACCGACCGGGAGCGGCTCATCGGGGAACTGGCGCTGGTGCGGGAGCAGGGCTACGCGGTGGACCGGGAGGAGAACACCCTCGGGCTGCGCTGCTTCGGGGTGGCGCTTCCCTACCGGACGCCCGCCCGGGACGCGGTGAGCTGCTCGGTGCCGGTGGCCCGGCTGACGGCGGAGCACGAGCAGGCCATCAAGGCGGCGCTGTTCGAGGCGCGGGACCGGCTGTCCGTGGTGACGCGCCGGATGTGACGCGGGAGGAGCGGGAGGGGGTGGTTCCTCCCCCGGGCGGGGGAGGCGGTTCCCCAACGAGGGGGAGGTGGCGGGGCGGCGCGGGAGGGACCGTTGGGTCATGACCACACGAGCCGTTCACGCGACGTACGCGACGCAGCCGTCGGACCCCCTCCTGGGGACCGGGCGGCGGATCCTGCGGGCGGTGGCCCTGGCCGCCACCGTGCCGTATCTGACGCTCAAGACCGCCTGGCTGGCCGGGAGCCGGGTGGGCATACCGGCCGGCAGCGTGCTGAACGAGCCCGGGCCGTTCTTCACCGTGGCCAACTCCGTGACGCTGGCCATGGACGCCTGCGTGATCCTGCTCGTGCTGGTGCTCACCCGCCCCTTTGGCAGACGGGTGCCGTCCTGGCTGCTGAGCGTCCCGTGCTTCTTCGCCACCGGGCTGCTGACGCCGATCCTCCTCGGTTTCCCGGGACAACTGCTCGTACGGGCCATGGGCTTCGGGGCGGACGAGGCCGCCCGGGCGGTTCGGAAGCCGTTCCTGGACCCCTGGGTGTTCAACGTCGTCTACACCGGATTCACGCTCCAGGGACTCGCCCTGGCCGGGCTGTTCGTGCCCTATGCACGGGAGCGCTGGAGCGCGCGGTGGCGGGGAGTGCAGGGACCGGGGGTCGCCCCGGACGGGGGCCGGGGGAGGTTTCCGTCGTCCACGGGGGTGATGGCGGGAGCCGCTGCCGCGACAGGCCTGGCGGTCGCGGCCGTCCACGCCTACTGGGCCTTCGGCGGTACGGCCTGGCTGAGCGCCGAGCAGGCGGCCGCGTACTCCGCGGATACGGCGGTGGTGTCCGCCGTCCACGGGTGGTGTGCCCTCGCCGCGGGAGCCGGAGCCCTGCTCCTGGCCCGCGGCGGGGGGCTGGGGGCCCGGTGGCCGCTGGGGATCGCCTGGATCGGGTCGGGTGCGGCGCTGAGCTGGGGGACGTGGATGCTGATCGCCGCGCTGGGACCGCAGTTGGACGGGGGTGAAGGGCCCACCGGAGCGATCCTGTTGGCCTACGCTGGCCAGATGATCACCGGACTGCTTTCCGCCGCCGTCCTCATGGGGTTCCTGACCGCCCGCCGCGCCCCGTGAGCCGACTGTTCGGAGCCCGGGCCAGGCTCCGCTGGATCCACCTGATACTCGGCGGGGCCCTGCTGATGCCGTACTTCCTCCTCGCCCAGGTGGGGGTCGGTGTGGCGGCCGGCGGGGTCAATGCCCTCAGCTCCTTCCCGCTGACCCTCGCCGCCTATGCGGCAGCCCTTCCGCTCGCCGCGGCGAGCGCCGTGTTCGGGCTGGTCCGGCCGCTGTCGGCGGCCGCCGTCCGGGCCCTGTGCGCAGTGCCGGGGGAGCGGCTCGCCGAAGGGCCGGCGCGGAGCTGGGCGGCGCGCGGCCGGACCTCGGCCTGGTGGACCCTGCACCTGGGGGTCGGGGCCCTGGTCAGTGGGATGACCCTCGCGGTCCCCCCGATGGCAGTGGCCCTGATCATGCTGCCGTTCATGAGCGGGCTGCGGAACACCGAGCTCGGGCTGGGCTGGTTCAGCACCAAGGCCGACCCCTACCTGGCCCCGCTGCTCGGGACCGGCCTGCTGGGCGGGCTCGCCCTCTGCGCCGCCGGGGCCGGGGTGCTGCTGGCCCGGCTGGCGCCCGTACTCCTCGGGCCGACGGCGGCGGACCGGCTGGCCGCCGCCGAGGAGCGGGCCGCCGACCTGGCCGTGCGCAACCGGCTGGCCCGGGAACTGCACGACGCGGTCGGGCACGCGCTGAGTGCCGTCACCCTCCAGGCGGTCGCCGCCCGGCGGGTGCTCGACAGCGACCCCGGCTTCGTCCGCGAGGCACTGGCCGCCATCGAGGACACCACGCGGCGGACGGTGGGCGAGCTGGACGCCGTCCTGGGCCTGCTGCGGGACGGCGACCAGGCCGGCGCGGACTGCGCACCCGCTCCGACGCTGGCCGCCGACCTCGACGGGCTGCTGGCGCGCACCCGGGCCTCGGGCACCCCCGTCACCGCCCACCAGGACCCCGGACCCGCCGGGGACTGGGCGCACCTGCCGGCGATCGCCTCCCGCGAGGCGTACCGGATCGTCCAGGAGGGCCTCAGCAACGCGCTGCGCCACGGCGCGGGACCCGTCGACGTGCGGATCCGCGTACAGGGCGCGGCCGGCACCGGACACCGTGAACTGGAGATCACCATGACCAACCCACCCGCCGCTCCGGAAGGCGGGGCGCCCCGCACCAGCGGGGGCCGCGGACTGCGCGGAGCCGCCGAACGGGCCGCCCTGCTCGGCGGGCGCGTCCAGGCCGGCCCGCACGAGGACCGGTGGCGGCTGAAGGCCGTGCTGCCGCTCGCGGAGGACGCCCGATGACGAACCCGACGAGGACCTCGGCCGAGCCCGCCATGCCGTCGCCGACCATGCCGTCCGCGACCATGCCGTCCGCCGCCCCGTTGCCCGACGCCACGCCCGCCCCGGCGGGCCGGCCGCCGTTGCGGATCGTGCTCTGCGACGACGAGCGGATGGTGCGCACCGCCCTGCGGGTCATCCTCGAGGCAGAGGCCGACCTGGAGGTCGTCGGTGAGGCGGCCACCGGGGCGCAGGCGGTTCCGCTGGTCCGCTCCCTCGCCCCGGACGTGGTGCTGATGGACGTCCGGATGCCCGAGATCGACGGGATCCGGGCCACCGAGCAGATCCTCGCCACCATGGCCGAGCCGCCCCGCATCGTGGTCGTGACCACCTTCGAGAACGACGCGTACGTCTACGGGGCGCTGCGCGCGGGAGCCGCCGGGTTCCTGTTGAAACGGGCCGACCCCGAGGAGCTGATCGGCGCCGTACGCCTCGTCGCCCGCGGGGACTCGGTGCTCTTCCCGGCTGCCGTCCGCTCCCTCGCCGCCGTGCACACGGCCGCCGCCGCGCCCGTCGCGCCCTGGGTGGCCCGGCTCACCGGCCGCGAGGCCGACGTACTGCGGTTGATGGCCGGCGGTCTGTCCAATCACGAGATGAGCGAGCGCCTGGGGGTCGGACCGCAGACGGTCAAGACCCACGTCGCCTCGGTCCTCGCCAAGACCGGAGCCCGCGACCGGACCCAGGCGGTCATCGCCGCCTACGAGGGCGGCTTCATGAAGAAAAGCTGAGAACCCCGCCACAATCGGGGCAGAGCGGAACGGCTGGGGCCGTTGGTACGTCCTTCTGGGGGATGAACAAGACGATCAGGCGTGCGTCGGTCTTCTGCCTGCTCCTGGTGCTGGCCCTGCTGGTCCGCGTCACCTGGGTGCAGGCATACCAAGGCCAGGCCCTCGCAGACGACGAGCACAACCGGCGCAATCTCATCGGGCAGTACGAGAACCCGCTGGGCAACATCATCGTGGGCGGGGAGGCGATCACGGGCTCGACGAAGACGGGCGGCAAGGACTTCGGGTACAAGCGGACCTACACCAACGGCCCGCTCTACGCGCCGATCACCGGCTACAGCTCCCAGGCATTCGGCACGAGCATGCTGGAGGGCGTCTACAAGAACGTCCTCAACGGCTCCGACAGCCGGCTGAAGACCATGATGGACATGCTCACCAACAAGCGGGCCGCCCCGGGCAACGTCCTGACCACCATCGATCCGGACGTCCAGAAGGCCGCCTACGACGCGCTCCAGGGCAAGCAGGGCGCCGCCGTCGCCCTCGACCCCTCGACGGGCCGGATCCTCGCCGTCGTCAACAACCCCTCCTTCGACCCGGGCCGGATCACGGGCGCCAACGACAAGGAGGCCTGGGCGGAGCTCTCCGCCGACAAGGGCAAGGCGATGGAGAACGTGGCCCTGCGCAAGCCGCAGGCGCCCGGCTCCACCTTCAAGCTGGTCACCCTCGCCGCGGCGATCGAGAACGGCCTGGTCACCAGCATCGACCAGCCGACCGGCATCCCCGGCGACTACACCATCCCCGGCACCCGCACCCCGCTGAAGAGCGAGGTGGACAACGCCACCTGCAACAACGTTTCTCCCCGCGTCGCCCTGCGCTACTCCTGCAACAACGTCTTCGCGGAGTTCGCCGCCGAGCTGGGCCAGGACAAGATGCGCGCGATGGCCGAGAAGCTCGGCTTCAACGTGCAGATCGACACGCCGGTCCGCACCAACCCGCCCAGCAAGTACCCCTCCAAGAAGATGTCGGTCGACCAGGTCGCGCAGACGGGTATCGGCCAGTTCGACGTGCAGGCCACCCCGCTGCAGATGGCGATGGTGACGGCCGCGATCGAGAACGGCGGCAAGCTCGTCGCCCCGCACATGGTCTCCGAGGTCACCGACGCCAACGGCAACGTGCTGGAGAGCTTCAAGGACCCCAAGTCCCAGCAGGTCATGGGCGAGAAGACGGCCTCGATGCTCCGCGACGCCATGCGGACGGTCGCCACCGAGGGCGGCGGCAAGCCGGCCCAGGTGGCGGGCGCCGAGGTGGGCGGCAAGACCGGAACCGCGCAGCGCGGCGTGAACAACAGCCTGTCGCCGCTGGCCTGGTTCACCTCGTACGGGAAGGCGAACGGCAAGCAGATCGCCGTCGCCGTCGTGATCGAGAACTCCGACACCGACCGGTCGGAGATCGGCGGCGGCAAGCTGGCCGCCCCCATCGCCCAGAAGATGATGGCGGCCTGGCTGAAGAAGTAGCCGCGTGCGGCCGCCGCACGGGCGCCGGCCGCACGCGACGCACGGGCGCCGGCCGAAGGAGACGCACGGCGCGCGACCCACGCTGCACGCGTCGCACGTGCACGCGCCGGGAACCGACCGGGTTCCCGGCGCGTTTCCCTTCCCGTGATCAGGACCGCGCGACCCGCAGACCTCGAGGCCATAACCGCCCTCCACACCAGGGCCCGGGCCACCTACTACCGCGGACGGGTCCCGGAGGAGACCTACGCCGGCGACCTGCACCTCGCCCACGCCCGCGAGGCGTGGTCCCGGGCCGTCGCGCGGCCCGCCGCCGAGGGCGCCGTCCTGTGCGCCGAGCAGGACGGCGTGGTCACCGGCGTGGCCGCCTTCCACACCGCGGACGGCGCGACCACCCTCACCCAGCTCCACGTCGACCCGGTCCACTGGCGCCGCGGCACCGGCGCCGCCCTGCACGCGGCGTGCCTCGACGCGTGGCGCCGGGCGGGCATCGACCGGGTCCGCCTGGAGGTCTACGTGCACAACCTGCGCGCCCAGGCCTTCTACGCCGCCCACGGCTGGCTCCCGGACCCGCGGCCCGCCGAGACCGGCTCCCACCTCACCCTCTGGCTCGCGGTCACGCGGCCGTCCGGGGCCGGGCCGTCCGGGGCCGCGCCGTCCGGAGTCGCGTCGCCCGGGGCCGCGCCGTCCGGGGAATGAGACGCACCGCCGGGTGGTTGAAGGGAGAACTGTCTGTCGGCAGAGCCGTCCGACGGCAGAGCCCTCTGCCACCCGACCGGAGAGAAGAAGGAACATGCGCGTCGAGATCTGGAGCGACATCGCCTGCCCGTGGTGCTACATCGGCAAGGCCCGCTTCACCAAGGGCCTGGCCGAGTTCGCGCACCGCGACGAGGTGGAGATCGTCTTCCGGTCCTTCGAGCTCGACCCGAACGGCCCCAAGGGCGTCACCGCGCCCGTTCTCGAGATGCTCGCCAAGAAGTACGGCCGCACCCTCGAGGAGGCGCGCGCCATGGAGGAGCACGTCGCGGCCAGCGCCCGCGCCGAGGGGCTGACGTACCGCACCGACGGGCGAGACCACGGCAACACCTTCGACATCCACCGCCTGCTGCACCTGGCCGCCGCCCGCGGCCGCCAGGAGGAGCTGCTCGACCTCGCCTTCGTGGCCCACTTCGGCGAGGAGCGGTCCGTCTTCGACCCCGAGGTGCTGGTCGCCCTCGCCGTGGAGGCCGGGCTGGACGGGGCCGAGGCGCGCGCCGTCCTGGCCGACGGCTCCGCCTATGCCGCCGAGGTCCGCGCCGACGAGCGCGAGGCAGCCGAACTGGGCGCGAACGCCGTGCCGTTCTTCGTCCTCGACCGCCGGTACGGGATCTCCGGCGGGCAGCCGGCCGAGGTGTTCACCCGCGCCCTGGAGCAGGCGTGGGCCGGGCGCGAGGCCGAGGAGCCGAGCGGGGGCGGAGCCGGGGCGTGCGAGCCCGACGGGGCGTGCGCCGTGCCCCGGGTATAAGCGTTCCTTGAGGGCGGCGTACAACGACGGGCAATGGACTGCGGGTCGTCCGCGGCGCAGAGTGGACGCATGGATCTTCCCATCGCCGAAGCGCTCCGTACCGAGTTCGCCCCGTCCCCCGCCTACCTCAACACAGCCACCTGCGGGATCCTCCCGCGTTCCGCCGTCGCGGCCGTACGTGACCTGGCCGAGGCGGCGGGCGCCGGAATCCCCAGCGGGTTCGGCGACTTCGACCGCGTCGACCGAGCCCGGGCGGCCTTCGCCCGGCTGGTGGGGGTCGGCGTCGAACGGGTGGCCGTCGGCTCGGCCGTGGCCACCCACGTCGGCCTGGTCGCCGCGTCCCTCCAGGCCGGCGCCGAAGTCCTCTGCCCCGAGGGCGAGTTCGCCTCGGTCATCAACCCCTTCGTGGTGCGCGGCGACCTCAAGGTGCGCTTCGCGCCGCTGGAATCCCTCGCCGAAGCCGTCGACCGGGGCACCGCGCTGGTCGCGCTGAGCGCCGTACAGTCCGCCGACGGGCGCACGGCCGACCTGGCCGCGGTGCGCGCCGCCGCCACCGCGCACGGTGCCCGCATGCTGGTGGACGCGACCCAGGCGGCGGGCTGGCTGCCCTTCGACGCCTCGCCGTACGAGTACACGGTCACGGCCGGCTACAAGTGGCTGCTCAGCGCCCGCGGCGCCTCCTACCTGACCGTGTCGCAGGAGGCCCAGGACACCCTGACCCCGCTGCACGCGGGGTGGGTGGCGGCCGAGTCCATGTGGGAGGCCACCTACGGCCCCATGCCGGAACTGGCCCACGGGGCCCGGCGGTTCGACGAGTCCCCCGCCTTCCTCGCCTACCACGCGGCCGAGGCCTCCCTGGCCCTGCTGGAGCGGATCGGCGTCGGGGCCGTCCACGCCCACAACACGGCCCTGGCCGCCCGCTACCGGGCCGGTCTCGCCCGCCTCGGCCACGAACCCGTGCCGGGGGAGTCGGCCATCGTGTCGGTGCCCGGCCTCGCCGGCCGGCAGGCCGCCCTGCTGGCGGCCGGGATCGCCACCGCCGCCCGCGCGGGCGCCCTGCGGGCCTCGTTCCACCTCTACAACACCGAGGCGGACGTCGACCGGCTGCTGGACGTCCTGTCCTGAGGCCCGGGCGAAACCCGCACGGGCTGTCCTCAGGCCCGGGCGAAACCCGCACGGGCCGGGTCCGGGTCAGCCCAGCGCCGCGGCCCAGGCCGCCCCCGCCGCGGCGACGGCCGCCGCGGGCCCGGCCCCCAGAGCGGCGGCGAGGGCCGTCAGCGCGGCCTCGACCGCGGGCAGCGAGGCCGCGGCCCCGTAGTGGTTGACCCGGACCATCTCCCGCGCCGGCGCCCCACCGCCCGCGGCGAGCGGAGCCTGCGGGTCCGCGGCCAGGGCCTTGGCCACCACCAGCGAGGCGTCCGCGACCCGCAGCGTGGTGGCCACCGGTGCGGCCTCCGCGGCCCGGCCCACGTACGGGGGCAGCCCGAGCTCCGCCGCACCCGCGCGGGTCGCCGCCGCGGCCGCCGCGTGGCGGGCCGTCACCGAGGACAGCCCCTCGTCCGCGATGCGGTCCAGGCAGGCCTCCAGCGCCAGCATCTCCAGCTGCGCCGGAGCGTGCGGCAGCGCCGTGCGCCCGCCGTCGATCCAGCGTTCCTTCCAGTCCAGCAGCGACAGGTAGGAGCGGCGCGGGGCCGCCGGGTTCTGCGCGAACCGGGCCCACGCCCGCTCCGAGACCGACACCGCGGACACCCCGGCCGGGCCGCCCATCGCCTTCTGCGCCCCGATCACGCACAGGTCCACGCCCCACGCGTCCGGCAGCAGCGGCTCCGCGCCCACCGACGCCACCGCGTCGAGCATGAACAGCGCCCCGTGCGCCCGGACCGCCTCGCCGATTTCCGCGACCGGGTTCGTGTTGCCCGTCGCCGCCTCCGCGTGGACCAGCGAGACGAAGTCGATCTCCGGGCGCTCGGCCAGTGCCCGCGCCACCTGGCCGGCCGTCACCGCCGTGTCGAACGGGACCTCCAGGTCCACCACGGCCGCACCGCAGTCGCGCAGCCAGTTGCCGAAGGTGGTGCCGTACGGCCCGGTGACCACGTTCAGCGCCGTCGAACCGGGCCGCGCGCCCGACCGGATGCACCCCTCCAGCGGGAGCAGCGCCTCGCCCTGGGTGATCACCACGTCCGCGCGGGTGGCGAGGAGGTCCGCGACCCCCCGCTCGATCGAGGCGAAGCGCTCCGCGGTCAGCGGCGGGAGGTCCAGCAGGGGGTGGGTCACGGTGGTGCTCTTTCGTCCGGGGCTACCCGCAGAGCGTATCGAGCCCGCACGTACAGTGCCGGCATGAGCGATGTGAGCGACGTGCTGCACGTGAAGGGGCGGGTACTGGTCGGGCCCGACGAGGTCCGCGACGAGCTGTGGGTCGTCGGCGGCCGGATCTCCTACGAGCGCCCGCGCGCGGCCCGGGAGATCACCACGATGACCGGCTGGGCCCTGCCCGGGCTGGTCGACGCGCACTGCCACGTGGGGCTGGACTCCCACGGGCCGGTCGACGCCGAGACCGCCGAGCGCCAGGCCCTGACCGACCGGGACGCCGGGACCCTCCTCATCCGCGACGCCGGATCCCCCTCCGACACCCGCTGGATCGACGACCGCGCGGACCTGCCGAAGATCATCCGGGCGGGCCGGCACATCGCGCGGACCCGTCGCTACATCCGCAACTACGCCCACGAGATCGAGCCCGCCGACCTCGTCGCGTACGTCGGCCGCGAGGCCGTGCGCGGCGACGGCTGGGTCAAGCTGGTCGGCGACTGGATCGACCGCGAGGCCGGGGACCTGACGGCCTGCTGGCCGCGCGCCGAGGTGGAGGCCGCGATCGCCGAGGCGCACCGGCTGGGCGCCCGGGTCACGGCGCACTGCTTCGCCGAGGACTCGCTGCGCGACCTGGTCGAGGCGGGCATCGACTGCATCGAACACGCCACCGGACTCACCGAGGACACCATCCCGCTGTTCGCGGAACGCGGCGTCGCGATCGTCCCGACCCTGGTGAACATCGCCACCTTCCCGAAGATGGCGGCGGGCGGCGAGGCGAAGTTCCCGCGCTGGTCGGCGCACATGCGAAGGCTCCACGAGCGGCGCTACGACACCGTGCGCGCCGCCTACGACGCGGGGATCCGGGTGTACGTCGGCACCGACGCCGGGGGTTCCCTGCCGCACGGGCTGGTCGCGGCCGAGGTCGCGGAGCTGGTCAAGGCCGGGATCCCGCCGCTGGACGCGCTCTCGGCGACCACCTGGGCGGCGCGCGAGTGGCTCGGCAGGCCCGGCCTGACCGAGGGGGCGCCCGCCGACCTCGTGGTCTATGCCGCCGACCCGCGGGCCGACGTACGGGCGCTCGCGCAGCCCCTGCGGGTCGTGGTGAACGGCACCGTCCAGGCTTGAGCGAGTCGTTGACGCCGCGTGACATCCGGCGTCCCGAGGCCGTTAGAGGGGGTCGCGTTCACCGGATGTCCGCGAAAGGAGAGAACTCGCGTTCCTCCTGAGGCGTAGAAATTCGAATGTATGCGTGGAAACCACCCTTTGGGGTGAAGTCACGTCAGGTGTCTGTCCATTCACCCACAGTGCGTAAAGATTCCGGGGACGAAGGCCGTCGGCGCACGCGATGTCCCCCATGGCGGCGCGACGGCACCCATCTCCCCGGGGGTTCCACCACCTTGAACAGCACTACCTTCCGCATGCCCGCGGCCGTCCTGCTCGCCACGGGAGCGGTAGCCCTGCTCACCGCTCCGCCCGCCTCCGCCACGGGAGGCGGCAGCGCCGGGGGCGAGGGCAAGGCCGGCGCCGTCGTCCTGCGCACCGGACTGGACGTGGGCCTGCTCAACAAGACCGTGCACGTCCCGCTGAAGGCGACCCTCAACGAGGTCAACGCCCCCGCGACGGCCGAGAAGACGGCGCTGACGGTCACTCTGGACGGCGTCGAGGGCGGTACGCCGGTCAGCGTGCTCCGCGCCGACGTGGCCACATCCAAGGCGACCGCCGACAAGACCCGGGCCGAGGCACAGGCCCACCTCGCCAAGGCCCGCGTGCACGTGCCGGGCCTGCCGGCGCTCTCGCTCATCGAGGTCGAGGAGGTCACCAGCAAGGCCGTGTGCGAGGCGGGCAAGCAGCCGGTGGCCACCTCCAACGTCCTGGGGACGGTGACCGCGCTCGGCAAGAAGACCACCCTGTCGGCGGGCGGCCCCACCAAGGTCGAGGTGCCGGGCGTGGGCCTGGTCAGCCTCGAACTGTCCGGCACGCAGACCACCTCCACGACCGCCGCGGCGGCTGCGCTGCGCCTGAAGGTGTCGGTGAACCCGCTCAAGCTGAACGTGGCCGAGGTGGAGGGCGAGATCGTCCTCGCCGAGGCGCACTGCGAGTCCCCGGCGGCCCCCGCTCCCGCCCCGTCCGCGAAGCCCGACGTCAAGCCGCAGGCCGGGGCGGGCAGCGGCACCGGCTCCGCCGTCACCACCGATGCCAACCTGGCCGAGACGGGGGGCGGTTCGCTGACCCCGTACGTCGCGGGCAGCGCGCTGGTCCTGCTCGGGATCGGCGGGGGCGCGCTCCTCGTGACCCGGCGGGGCCGGACCTCGTAGTCCGCCGCCGCGAGAGCCGCTGCCCGTGGAGCACCCGGAGGGGAGTGCTCGGCGGGTGGCGTGCTCGGCGGCGTGCCTCAGCGGGTCAGCAGGTCAGTGGGTGGCGTGCTCCAGGCCCTGTCCGCCCGCGCCGCGGGACAGTACGGCCTCGGTCACCTGCTGATCGATCCGGGCGTACTCGCTCCGCTTGGCGGCCGGGAGCGTGTCGTCGGAGGCCGCGCAGGAGGCGCAGACGACGCGGAACGGCGGCCCCATGTCCGAGAACTGCGTGAGGAACTCGGCCTTCACCACCTCCCACCGGCCCGCGTGGGCCGCCGCCGGGGCGAAGGTGAACCGGGGGACCGACGACTGGTTCCCGCGCAGCTTGTCGGCCGGCACGAAGCTGGCGACCTGGTCGCCCATGCCGAACACCACCCAGGTGCCGTTGACCTTCTCGTAGGGCTGCGGCACGTGGTTGTGCGTACCGATGATCAGATCGATGTCGGGGAGTCCGTCGGCCCCCCGGGAGGCCGTCAGCGCCTGCGCCAGCTCGCGCTGCTGCTCGTCGGGCGCGGTCTGCCACTCGGTGCCCCAGTGGACGCTGAGCACGACCACGTTCGCGCCGCCGGCCCGGGCCGCTCGGGCGTCGGCCAGGATCCGGTCCTCGTCGATCAGGTTGACGGCCCACGGCTTGCCCTCCGGGAGCGGTATGCCGTTCGTGCCGTACGTGTAGTCCAGCTGGGCGACCTTCGCGCCGCCGGCCGACATCAGCGCCGGCGCCTTGGCCTCCTGCGCGCTGCGGGCGGAGCCGACGTGCGGGATGCCGACCCGGTCGAGGTGCTCGAGCGTGCGCGCGAGGCCCTCGTAGCCGTCGTCCAGGGTGTGGTTCGAGGCGGTGGAACAACTGTCGTACCCGGCGTCCTTCAGGGCGTCGGCCAGCTGGTGCGGGGCCTTGAAGAGCGGATAGCCGGTGTAGGGGCCGCCGGGGCGGGCGTACGGTATCTCGTGGTGGCATATCGCCAGATCGGCGGCGGACACCAGGGGTTTGACCCCGGCGAGTATCTTCCGGAAGTCGTACGCGCCGGGCTGGTCCGCATCGTCCGCGGACCGCTGGATGATCGACGGGTACGGGATGATGTCGCCGGTCGCCACCAGGGTGAACGGCCGCCCGGCCAGGGGCGCGCTGCCCGGTTCGGCGGGCTCGGCGGTGGGCTCGGCGGTGGGCTCCGCCCGGAGCCGCTGCTCCGCGGAGCCCGTGTCGAGCAGCCGCGGTGCGGCGTACAACCCGCCGCCCACGACCGCCAGTCCGGCCAGCGCCACGGCTACCCGCGCGGATGCCTTCATCGCCGCCCCCTGTGGTCCGCCCGTGATGGCCATCGTAAGCGGGCCGCCCGAGGCACGCAGATCCGGCCACCCCCGCGGCTCACGGGTCCGGGGCCCCGACCCCGGACCCGGCCCCGACCCCGGACCCGGCCCCGACCCCGGACACGGCCGCGCCCCGGACCCCGCCGCGCCCCGGCCGGCCCGGGGCCGGCTCAGCGCGCGGCCAGCGCCAGCGCGTGGTCCAGGGCCTGGAGCAGCCGGCCCGTCGTCGCCCGGTCGCGCACCGCCAGCCGGAGCCAGGAGCCGTCCAGCCCCGGGAAGGTGTCCCCGCGGCGGACCGCGAAGCCCAGTGCCCGCAACCGGGTCCGCACCTGCGCGCCGCCCGCCACCCGGATCAGGACGAACGGCCCCTGCGCCGCCCCCACCACCGTGACCTCGTCGAACTCCGCCAGCCCGGCCACCAGGTGGGCGCGGTCCACCGCGATCCGCCGCGCGGCCTCCTCCGCCTCGGCCAGCGCCGCCGGAGCCATGCAGGCCTCGGCCGCCACCAGCGCCGGAGTGGACACCGGCCACAGCGGCTGCGCCCCCGCCAGCTGTGCGACGACCTGCGGCTCGGCCAGCACGTAGCCGATCCGCAGCCCCGCCAGACCCCAGGTCTTCGTCAGGCTCCGCAGGACCACCAGGCCCGGCACGTCCGTCCGGCCCGCCAGTGCCTCCCGTTCGCCCGGGACGGCGTCCATGAACGCCTCGTCCACCACCAGGATCCGGCCGGGCCGGGCCAGCGCGGCCAGCGTGGCGGCCGGGTGCAGGACCGACGTCGGGTTCGTCGGATTGCCGACGACCACCAGGTCCGCGTCCTCCGGCACCGCCGCCGGGTCCAGCCGGAACCCGTCCGCAGCACTCAGCACCACCCGGTCCACCCGGTGGCCCGCGTCCCGCAGGGCCGCCTCCGGTTCGGTGAACTGCGGATGGACCACGACCGGCCGTACGGCGTCCAGCGCCCGGGCGATCAGTACGAACGCCTCCGCGGCCCCGGCCGTCAGCAGCACCCGCTCGACCGGCAGCCCGTGCCGGTCGGCAACCGCGGCGCGGGCGGCCCGGCCGTCGGGATAGGCGGCGAGGTCCCCGAGGGAGGCCGCGATCCGCTGCCTCAGCCACTGCGGGGGCGTGTCCGCCCGTACGTTGACCGCGAGGTCGACCAGGTCGGCCCCCGCGTCGATCACCTCCGCGTCGCCGTGGTGGCGCAGGTCGTGGGCCTGCGCCGTGGCCACCGCGCAGGTCGCGGCCACCGACCGCCGCTTCGGCACGAGGAGCTCACCGCCGGCCGCGAGCGCCGCGGCCTCCGCCACCGAGGGAGTTCCGGTGACGGTGCGCGTCGCCTCCGACGGATGCGGCACGGTGATCGCGGCCAGCTGTGCGGCGGGATAGCCGATGAGGGGGACGCCGAATCGTTTCGCCGCACCGGCCAGCCCCACCTCCTGCGCCTTGGAGTCCACCGTGGCCAAGGCCGTCACCGCCGCCGAAGCCAGTCCGGCCCCCCGCAGCGTCTCCTCGACCAGGGCGCAGACCTCCGCCACGGACACCCCCGCACGTCCGCCGACCCCGACCACCAGCTGCGTCACGTACTCGCCCACCGGGGCCCTCCCTCCGTAGTCACCGTCAACAGTCCGCCGCCCGCCACCCCGGCGCGGACGTGCGCGCGGGCCGGGGAATCGGTATTCAGGGGCACATGGCCGTGATCGTGGCACTGGGCGCGTTCCTGATGACCCTGGCGGGCGGATGGACGGCGCAGCGCGTCACCGACCGCCGTCACCTCGTGCTGGGGCTGGCGGGCGGGCTGATGCTCGGCGTCGTCGGCCTCGACCTGCTTCCCGAGGCCCTGCACGCCGCCGGCACCGAGGTCTTCGGCGTGCCGCTCGCCCTGCTGCTGTTCGTGGCCGGATTCCTCGTCGCGCACGTCGTGGAACGGCTGCTCGCCGTGCGCCAGGCCGCCCACGGAGCGGAGGACGGCGCCCGGGTCCCGCAGGTCGGGCTCACCGCGGCCGCCGCGATGGTCGGCCACAGCCTCGCGGACGGCGTGGCCCTCGGGGCCGCGTTCCAGGTCGGCGGGGGGATGGGCGTGGCGGTGGCGCTGGCCGTCATCACCCACGACTTCGCCGACGGGTTCAACACGTACACGCTCACCAGCCTGTACGGCAACGCCCGCCGCAAGGCGCTGATGATGCTCTTCGCGGACGCCGCCGCCCCCGTGGTGGGCGCGGCGTCCACGGTGCTGTTCACCCTTCCGGAGGAACCGCTCGGCGCGTACCTCGGATTCTTCGGCGGGGTGCTGCTGTACCTGGCGGCCGCCGAGATCCTGCCCGAGGCGCACCACGAACACCCCGCCCTGTCCACGCTGATGTGCACGGTGGGCGGGGTGGCCGGAATCTGGCTCGTGGTGGGCCTCGCGGAGTGATCTCACGGCCGGGCCGCCGCCCCGGCGAAGCGCAGGGCGACGGAGGGCTCCGCGGCCCAGTGCGTGTGCAGGTAGCTGGCGTGCACGCCGCTGCGTACGAAGCCCTCGACGCGGCGTTCCGGATGCGTGAAGCCCCACGCGGGGCCCGCGGGGGCCGTACCGGCGCCGGGTTCGACCACGGTCCGGTGGAACTCGTGCCCGCGCAGCCGGGTCCCCGCGGGGGCGAGCGAGCTGTCGGACACCGCCACGGCCTCGCGGTAGCCCAGGGTCAGGCGCTCCGACATCCGGGCGTCGGCGTCGAGCACCCCGCACATGGGCTTCCCGTCCAGGGACCGCGCCAGGTAGAGCAGCCCGGCGCACTCGGCGGCGACGGGTCGCCCTTGCGCGGCGAAGCGGGCCACGGCCTTGCGGAGCGGCTCGTTGGCGGACAGTTCGGGCGCGTACACCTCGGGGAACCCGCCGCCGATCACCAGGCCGGCGGCTCCCTCGGGGAGGGCCTCGTCCCTGAGCGGGTCGAAGGCGACGACCTCCGCTCCGGCGGCGATGAGCAGCTCGGCGTTCTCGGCGTACGAGAACGTGAACGCGGCCCCGCCGGCCATGGCGATGACGGGCCGTCGGTTCGGCGCGGCGCCGTTGCCCTGCTGGTCGGGCGCTGCGCGCACTTCCCGGCTTACGCCGGCCGAATCCAGCCCCGCCGGCGTGTGAGGCGCGGGGTCTGGAGCGGCGCCCCGGCTACGCGCCAGCGCAGTCGCCGGGGACCAGGCTTCGCAGGACAGCGCCGGGGCCGTACGGGCCAGGGCCATCAGCGCGTCCAGGTCGCAGCCGGCCCGGACCTGCGCGGCGAGGGCCGCCACCGCGGCCACCGCATCGGCCCGCCGCTCGGCGACCGGCACCAGGCCCAGGTGCCGGGACGGCGCCGCCACCTGCGGAGCCCGCCGCAGCACGCCGAGCACCGGCGTGCCCGCCTCCTCCAGTGCCTCCCGCAGCATCACCTCGTGCCGGTCGGAGCCCACCTTGTTCAGGATCACGCCCCCGAGCCGCACCTGCGGGTCGAAGGACGCGAAGCCGTGCACCAGCGCCGCCACCGACCGCGACTGCGAGGAGGCGTCGACGACCAGGACCACCGGAGCCCGCAGCAGCTTCGCCACCTGCGCCGTGGACGCCAGTTCACCGCGGCCCGCAGCACCGTCGTACAGGCCCATCACGCCCTCCACCACCGCGAGGTCGCACCCGTCCGCCCCGTGTGCGAACAGTGGAGCGATCAGCTCCGGCCCGCACATGAAGGCGTCGAGGTTGCGGCCCGGGCGGCCGGTGGCCAGCGCGTGGTAGCCTGGGTCGATGTAGTCCGGCCCGGCCTTGTGCGGGGACACGGTGAGGCCGCGCTCCGAGAAGGCCGCCATCAGACCCGTGGCGACGGTGGTCTTGCCGCTGCCGGACGACGGCGCGGCGACGACCAGCCGGGGAACGTTCACGGACGTCACCACTCGATGCCTCTCTGGCCCTTCTGGCCCGCGTCCATCGGGTGCTTGACCTTGGTCATCTCGGTGACGAGATCCGCGAACTCCAGCAGTTTCTCCGGCGCGTTGCGGCCCGTGATCACCACGTGCTGGGTACCGGGACGGTTCCGCAGCACCTCGATGACCTCGTCGACGTCGATCCAGCCCCAGTGCATCGGGTACGCGAACTCGTCGAGCACGTACAGCTTGTGCGTCTCGGCCGCCAGGTCACGCTTGACCTGCTCCCAGCCCTCCTTGGCCGCCTGCTCGTTGTCGAGCTGCGCGTCCCGCTGGACCCAGGACCAGCCCTCGCCCATCTTGTGCCAGACGACGGAGCCGCCCTCGCCGGAGGCGCCGAGCACCTTGAGCGCGTTTTCCTCGCCGACCTTCCACTTCGCGGACTTGACGAACTGGAACACCCCGATCGGCCAGCCCTGGTTCCAGGCGCGCAGCGCCAGCCCGAAGGCCGCCGTGGACTTGCCCTTGCCGGGGCCGGTGTGGACGAAGACGAGCGGACGGTTGCGGCGCTGGCGCGTCGTGAGCCCGTCGTCCGGAACGACGGTCGGCTGTCCCTGCGGCATTACGCGGCCCTCCTGGGGGAGTCGGTTGCGGAAGATGTCACTGCGGTACGTACGTTCTTCACGAGCCCGGCCAGCGAGTCGGCCCGCAGCCCGTCGAGGGTGACGGCGGGCCCCCCGAGATCGGCGGCCAGTACGCCCGCCAGCCCCAGCCGGACCGGCCCGGTCTCGCAGTCCACGACCACGGACGCCACGCCCGCGGCCCGGAGCAGCCGGGCGCTGCGCCCCGACAGCTCGCGCGGGTCGCCGCCGACGGCCCCGGCCGAGGTCGCCCGCCCGTCGGTGACGACCACGAGCAGCGGCCGTCGGGACGGGTCCCTGAGCCGCTCGATGCGCAGCACCTCGTGGGCCTTCAGCAGCCCGGCGGCCAGCGGGGTGCGGCCGCCGGTCGGCAGCTGCTCCAGCCGGGCCGCGGCCGCGTCCACCGAGGAGGTGGGCGGCAGTGCCAGCTCGGCCGCGGCCCCGCGGAAGGTGATCAGGCCGACCTTGTCCCGGCGCTGGTAGGCGTCCAGGAGCAGCGACAGCACGGCGCCCTTGACCGCGCTCATTCGCTGCCGGGCTGCCATCGAGCCCGAGGCGTCGACGACGAAGAGGACGAGGTTGCCCTCGCGGCCCTCGCGCGTCGCCTGGCGCAGGTCGTCCTTGCGGATCACCAGGCCGCGCCCGTTGCGGCCGCGCGCCTTCTGGTGCGGGGCGGCCGCGTGCACGGTGGCCGTCAGGTGCAGCTTCGTCAGCTGGCCGCCGGGGCGCTGGGCGCCCGTGGTCCGGCCGTGGGCGGTACGGGCCCGCGAACGCCGCCCGGCGGCGCCCTCGCCGAGGCCGGGCACGCTCAGCATCTTCGTGCGGAACGGCTCCGCGGCCCGCACGGCGGCCTGTTCGGGGCCGCCGGCTCCCCGGGAGGAGGGCTGCGGGGCCTCGGGCGCCTCGGCGGGCTCGGGGCCCTCGGGGTTCTCGGCGCTCTCCGTGCCCGCCGCGGGCGCGTCGGCCCCCGACTCGGGTCCCGAACCCTGCGGGGGCACGCCGCCGCCGTCGGGTCCGCCGTCGCCGCCGTCGTCCGGGCCCTGCGGCTCCGGGTCGGGCTCGTTCTCCGGTTCGTCGTCCGGGAACTGGTCGAGGATCTCGTCGAGCTTGTCCTCGTCGAGGCCCGGCGCGTCGAAGGGGTTGCGCCGCCGCCGGTGGGGGAGCGCCAGCAGCGCGGCCTGCCGCACGTCCTCCTTGAGCACCTCGGTCCGCCCGGCCCAGGCGGCCAGCGCGGTCGCGGTCCGGGCCATCACGATGTCCGCCCGCATGCCGTCGACCTCGAAGCCGGCACAGGTCGCGGCGATCCGCAGCAGCGCGGTGTCCCCGAGCCGGACCTGCGGGAGCAGTGCGCGCGCCGCCACCACCCGGGCGCGGACCTCGTGTTCGTCCTCGGCCCAGCGGTGCGCGAAACCGGCCGGGTCGTCCTCGTAGGCCAGCCTGCGGCGCACGACCTCGACGCGCTGGGCGGGCTCGCGGGAGGCGGCGACCTCGACGGTGAGCCCGAAGCGGTCCAGGAGCTGCGGGCGCAGCTCGCCCTCCTCGGGGTTCATGGTGCCGACGAGCAGGAACCGTGCGGCGTGCCGGACGGAGACCCCCTCCCGCTCCACGTACGAGGCACCCATCGCTGCCGCGTCCAGCAGGAGGTCGATGAGGTGGTCGTGGAGCAGGTTGACCTCGTCGACGTACAGGATGCCGCGGTGCGCGTCGGCGAGCAGGCCCGGCTCGAAGGCCTTCACGCCCTCCGCCAGGGCCCGTTCGATGTCGAGGGCCCCGACGAGCCGGTCCTCGGAGGCGCCGACGGGCAGTTCCACCATGCGGGCGGGCCGGGCGGCGCCGGGCCCGGGCTCGTGCGGGCCGTCCGGGCAGGCCGGGTCGGGTGCGGCCGGGGCGCACGAGAACCGGCACCCGGGGACCACGTCGACCTGCGGGAGCAGCGCGGACAGCGCGCGCACCGCGGTGGACTTGGCGGTGCCCTTCTCACCGCGCACGAGCACCCCACCGACGGCGGGGCTGACGGCGTTGAGCAGCAGCGCCAGGCGGAGGTCGGACTGGCCGACGACCGCGGTGAACGGGTAGGGCGTGCTCACGTGTGGCTCACTCCTTGGTGTGGTGCGGTTGGCTGCGCGGCGCGGGTGCGGGGACCGCTGCGCGGGCTGCTCCCGTACCTGGGGCTCCGCCCCGGACCCCGCGCCTCAAACGCCGGCGGGGCTGAACGATCGGGGCTCCGCCCCGGACCCCGCGCCTCGAACGCCGGCGGGGCTGAACGATCGGGGCTCCGCCCCGGACCCCGCTCCTCAAACGCCGGAGGGGCTGGATTTTGGCTGCTGCCGTCCGCCAGGTGCGGCTGGTTTGCCCGCAGGGCCCGGCCCGTCACGGCGCGCCCGGGGGGAGGAACGGGAGGCCGGCAGGGGCTCCGGTCTCGATGAGGCGCAGCAGGGCGTCCGTGTCCGCGTGCTCGGCGATCAGGTCGCCCAGCAGGTCCAGCTGCTCCTCGCGCAGGGAGGCGAAGGAGGTGTCCGGCGCCGGCACGAACCGGCGGCCCGCGGCCTCGGCGACCTCCCGCAGGAACGCCCGCCGGAAGCCGTCCGACTCCAGCGAGCCGTGCCAGTGCGTGCCCCACACCGACCCGACCCGGCACCCGTCGAGGAAGGGCTCCCCGCCCAGGACCTCGGCCACGCCGTGGTGGATCTCGTACCCCTCGACGGGCTCCCCGAGCGCCGAACCCGTCGGCCGCGCCAGGGTCTTCTCCCGCGCGAAGCGGACGCGCACGGGCAGCAGCCCGAGCCCGTCGACCGCGCCCGCCTTCGATTCGACCTCGTCCTCGATGTGCTCGCCGAGCACCTGGAACCCGCCGCAGACGCCCAGCACCGGCCGCCCCTCGGCGGCCCGCCGCGCCAGCGCGTCCGCGAGCCCCCGTTCCCGCAGCCACTCCAGCGCCTTCACCGTGCCGCGCGTCCCCGGTACGACGACGAGGTCCGCGTCGGCCAGTTCCTCCGCCCGGTCCACGAACCGCACGACCACTCCCGGCTCCGCCGCGAGCGCGTCGACGTCCGTGAAGTTCGACATCAGCGGCACCGCGCACACGGCGACCCGCAGCACGTCCTCACCCACGGGCGGAGCCACCACGGACTCCCGTACCGCTCCTCGCAGGGAGACCCGCAGCCCGTCCTCCTCGTCGATGCCCAGTCCGTGCCGGAAGGGCAGGACCCCGTAGGTGGCCCGCCCGGTCAGGCCGCGGAGCATCTCCATGCCCGGCTCCAGCAGCGAGACGTCCCCGCGGAACTTGTTGACCAGGTATCCGGCGATCAGCGACTGGTCCTGCGCCGAGAGCAGAGCCGTCGTACCGAAGAAGGACGCGAAGACCCCGCCGCGGTCGATGTCCCCGACCACGACCACCGGGAACCGCGCGGCCCGCGCGATGCCCATGTTGACGATGTCGGTCCGGCGCAGGTTGATCTCGGCCGGGCTCCCCGCCCCCTCGCAGATCACGGCGTCATACGTGCCCCGCAGCTGCTCCAGGCAGTCCGTGACGATGCCGAGCAACTGCTCCTGCCTGCCCCCGTGGTAGCCGCGTGCGCTCATCTCGCCCACCGGCTTGCCCAGCAGCACCACCTGGCTGCTGCGGTCGCTGCCCGGCTTGAGCAGGACCGGGTTCATCAGCGCGGTCGGCTCCACGCCGGCCGCCTGGGCCTGCATGGCCTGGGCGCGGCCGATCTCGGCGCCCTCCCGGGTGACGAAGGAGTTCAGGGACATGTTCTGCGCCTTGAAGGGCGCCACCTTCACGCCCTGGCGGGCCAGCCAGCGGCAGATGCCCGCCGTGACCACGCTCTTGCCCGCGTCCGATGTGGTTCCGGCGACCAGCAGTCCGCCGCCCCGCTTCGCGCCGCTCATGCGCGTCCCCTCCGTGATGTACGCGAGACCAGCGTCCGGGCGGCCACACAGGCCCCGAGCGCCAGCCAGGTCACTTGCCGCGAGAGCCGTACCGCCCGCTCGATGTCCGCGACCCGAACCGGCCGCCCCGCCCCGCCGTTCAGCACCGCCCGGTGTTCGACCCGTCCCCCGTAGGCCAGGGTGCCACCCAGCCGTACGCCGAGCGCCCCCGCGAAGGAGGCCTCCACGGGTCCGGCGTTGGGGCTCGGGTGTGCGGCGGCGTCCGCGCGCCAGGCCCGTACGGCTCCCCGCCGGTCGGGTCCGGCCAGTACGGCGGCCAGCGCGGTCAGCCGGGCGCCCGGCCAGCCGGCCAGGTCGTCGAGCCGGGCCGAGGCCCAGCCGTAGCGCAGGTAGCGGGGCGACTTGTGGCCGACCATCGCGTCCAGGGTGTTCACGGCGCGGAAGGCCAGCAGCCCCGGGACTCCGGCGACGGCGCCCCACACCAGGGCCCCGACGACCGCGTCGGAGGTGTTCTCCGCGACCGACTCCACGACGGCGCGGGCCATCTGCTGCTCGTCCAGGGCGTGCGGGTCGCGCCCGCACAGGTGCGGCAGGCGCTCCCTGGCCACCTCGGCGTCCCCGGCGGCGAGCGCGCCGCCGATGGCGCGCGCTTCGCGGCCCAGCGAGGTGCCGCCCACGACGGCCCAGGTGGCGGCGGCGGTCAGGGCGATACGGGCGGCCGCGGGCCGGGAGCGCACGGCGCGGGCGCCCAGCGCGCCGACGGCGGCCGCGCCCCCGGCGCAGACCAGGGTGTGCAGGAGGCCCCGGGCGCGGTCGTCGCGCCACAGGCGGCGTTCGACGGCGGCGGCGGCCCGTCCGAAGGCGGCCACGGGGTGCCCTCGGCGCGGATCCCCGAGGATCCGGTCGCCGATCAGGCCCGCCGTGACGCCGTACGCGAAGACGCGATCGGCACGCATGGTGGCAGGTATGTCCTCACTCAGGGTCCGCGCCCTGGTTCGACGTGTCCGGCGGCGAGAGTTCCTGGCTCCCGGGTCGCACTCGGCCGAGTGCCCCGGTGACAGTGGCGGGACCGCGCCGGATTCGCACCGGACTTCCTCTCCATGCCGCCGTATTGGCTCGGGCAGTCCACCACGCACCGCGAATGCCCGTCAACTCGCCGTTGACCTGCGGCGGGGCGGGAGCGGGGCGGCGGCCGGGCCGGGCGGCGCGGTGGCGGGGCGGCGGCCAGGCCGTGGCGGGGTACGCGAAGGCTCCCCCCGGGAAACCCGGGGGGAGCCTTCACAGGTGACGCGTCAGACGACGATCAGGTAGATCCCGTACGCCACGGCCGCCGCGCAGAGCGCGAAGCAGGCGTACGCGCCGCTGCGGGCCAGGGTGGCCGCGCCGCCCTGCTCGGTGGCGGCCTCGTGCTTGGACAGGCCCACCAGGCCGAGGGTGAACAGGGCCACGAGGGCGACGGTGGCGGAGAGGCTGACCCCGAACACGGAGCCGAGTGCTTCCCAGTCGATCTTCATACCGCTGATTCCTCTGTCGTTCTCGGGGTCAGACCGCCGCGGCCGGAGCCGCAGACGCGGTCGAGGCCGGGATGGTGGCCTTGAGGTCCTCGTCGGTCACGGCGGCGGTCGTACCGGCCGCGGCGACGGTCGGCGGGACGGTGACGGCCGCGATCGCCGTGGTGACGACACCCGGCTCCTCGCCGCCGTCCGCCGGCACGTCGTTGACGTTGTGGTGGTCGACGACCTGGCGGCGCGAGACGAGCCAGATGGCGAGGCAGGAGCCGACCAGGAAGACCGTGACCGCGGCGATGCCGACGTCACCGGTGCGCATGACCAGCTCGGCGCCCGCCGAGACCAGGGCGGCGGCCGGCAGGGTCAGACCCCACGCGATGAACATGCGGGTCGCGGTGGACCAGCGGACCACACCGCCCTTGCGGCCCAGGCCCGCCCCCATGACCGCGCCGGAGCACGAGTGGGTGGTGGACAGCGAGAAGCCGAGGTTGGACGAGGCCAGGATGACCGTGGCGGCCGAGGTCTGGGCGGCGAAGCCCTGCTGCGGCTGCAGGTCGGTCAGGCCCTTGCCCATGGTGCGGATGATGCGCCAGCCGCCCAGGTAGGTGCCGAGCGCGATCGCGAGACCGGCGGAGAGGATGACCCACACCGGCGGGTTCGCGTCGGGCGCGATCGCGCCGCCCGCGATGAGCGCCAGCGTGATGATGCCCATCGTCTTCTGCGCGTCGTTGGTGCCGTGCGCGAGGGAGACGAGTCCGGCCGAGGCGATCTGACCGGCGCGGTAGCCCTTGGCCGAGGTCTTCTCGCCGACCTTGTTGCCGAACTTGTAGGTGACCTTCGTGGCCAGCATCGCCGCGGCACCGGCGACGAGCGGGGCCGCGATCGCCGGGATCAGCACCTTGGTGACGAGCGTGTCGCCGTTGACCGCGCCGAGGCCGGCGGAGGCGACCGCGGCGCCGATCAGGCCGCCCATCAGGGCGTGCGAGGAGCTGGAGGGGAGGCCGACCAGCCACGTGAGGAGGTTCCAGAGGATCGCGCCGACCAAGGCGGCGAAGATCACCTCTGGCTGGATGCCTTCCTCGTTGACCAGGCCCTTGGAGATCGTCTTGGCGACCTCCACGGACAAGAACGCGCCGACGAGGTTGAGCACGGCGGACATGGCCACCGCCGTCTTGGGTTTGAGGGCGCCGGTCGAGATGGTGGTGGCCATCGCGTTGGCTGTGTCGTGGAAACCGTTCGTGAAGTCGAACACGAGAGCGGTGATGATCACGATCCCGAGGAGAAGCGTTATGTGCTCCATTTACCCAGGCTTCTGTTTGACGTCAGTGGCACGGCGAACGTAGGCAACCTGGATGAACGGAAGGTGAACTGGCGCGGGCGTAATGGTGTCTCCGCCCGGGGCATGATCGGGTCATTCGTCCCGATTCTGCCCTTGCTGTCACGATAAATGCACGTCAAAGCGGGGTGAACGAACCCATCCACGGGGGACCTGTGACCTGCCGGCCCGCCCGCCCGGGACGCCGAAAGAGAGCGAGATCACCTCGTCGCCGGGGACGATCGGAGGGATCTCCTCCGGTGGCCCGCCGAAGCCCGCACCTCGACACTGGAGCGGTGCGTACCGCCACAGCGACGGCAGCGGCCGTCACCACGACCCTCCTGGGCGCCGGCGTGGCCGCGGTAGCGGCCGGCCGCTACGCCGCCGACGCGGCCCTGCGGCCCCGGCCCGGGCGCCCGCTGCCCGGCAGCCCGCGCCTGAGCGTCCACTCCACGGCCGCCGGCCGGGTCGTCCTGACCCGCTCGCTGGCCTCCCTGCGGCCCGGTACGTACGGGCTCGACGCCCCCGGGGTGCACGCCGTGGTCGGGCCCGTGCTCCCCGACGCCGAACACGGCCCGGACACCGTCGTACGCCGCCTCCTCGCCGTCACCCACGGCAGCCTCGACCCCGGCACCAGGGTCGCCCTGACCCCCCAGGTCCACCTCGGCAACCCGCGCACCGCCCTCGGGCTCGACCACGCCGACGTCGACGTCCCGGGGGAGCTCGGCGCCCTGCCCGCCTGGTTCGTGCCCGCGGCCCGCGACACCTGGGTCATCACCGTGCACGGGCTCGGCGCCGGCCGGGAGCACCCGATGGTGGTCATGCCCTTCCTGCACCGGTACCGGCTGCCCGTGCTGGACCTGGCCTACCGCGGCGACCTCGGCGCCCCCGCCTCCCCGGACGGCCTCGGCCACCTCGGCGAATCGGAGTGGCGCGACCTGGACGCCGCCATCCGCTACGCCCTGCGCTACGGCGCCCGCCGCGTCATCCTGCACGGCTGGTCCACCGGCGCCGCCATGGCCCTGCGCGCCGCCGAGCGCTCGGCGCTGGCCGGCCGGATCTCCGGGCTGGTGCTGGACTCTCCCGTACTCGACTGGCACGCGACCCTGCGCGCGCTCGTGGCGGCGCGCCACACCCCGGCCCCGGTGCTGCCGCTCGCGGTCCGCGCAGCCGAGAGCCGGGCGGGACTGCGCGCCGACCACCGGCCGCCGCTGGCGGACCCGGGCTCGCTGCGCGTCCCCGTCCTCGTCTTCCACGGCCCGGACGACACCCTCGCCCCCTGGGAACCCTCGCGGCGGCTCGCCGCCGCCCGCCCCGACCTCGTCACCCTGCACACCGTGCGCGAGGCCGGCCACGGCGCGATGTGGAACGCCGATCCGGCCGGGTACGAAGAGGCCCTGCGCCGCTTCCTCACCCCTCTCATGTGACCCTCCGTCCGGTCCCCGGTCCGGCCTTGGTCCGGCCCCCCCCGCCCGGCCCCCGCCCGACCTCCCGCCCGCCCCCCCGCGGCCTCTCGTCCCGCCCGTCGTGCAGCCCTTCTTGTGAAGGGGATGTGGCGGTAGGAGTCCTGCGGGCGAGTTGCCCCGGTCTGCACCTCGGGCCGGCCTTGGAAACGGCTGGTTCCGTTTGGGCTTTCGGCCAGTGACGGGCGAGACTGCTTCCGTGACGTCCCGAAAGCCTGATGAGCAGTTGGCTCGCGACTCCAGACTCCGACTCGTCTCGCCGCGTTCCGTCGCCGCGGCCCGCAAGGCGGTGACGGACCGGCGGACCCGGCCCGCTCCGAGGCCCCCGGCGGGCACACCCGCCACGGCCGACCTCGCGAACCGCGCCCGGGCCTCGCTCGCCGACGCCGTACGCCTGACCCGCTGGGCCGAACTCAACCTCGGTGCCGGCGACGGGGGCCGGCCCGCCCCCACGGGCGCCCTGCGCCCGGAGGACGTCGAACGCGCCGCCGGGGAACTGAACCTGACGCACGGCCAGATCAGAGTCGGCTGGGACCGTGCGCGGCTCGCCGGCCTCGTCGAGGTGCACGGCGGCCACGCCCGTCCCGGCTGGCGCCTGCGCGCCTGGGACCGCGACGACACCGCCGTACTGCGCGGCTGGGTCGCCCTCTTCGACGCCTGGTCCCTCGTGCACCCCGCCCCCGCCGACATCGCCCCGGCGGCCGTCGCCGAGGTCGTCGAGGCGATGCCCCAACTCCTGTCCCTGCTCCAGCTGTCGGCCGGGCCGGTGACCGTCCCCGACCTCCTCGACCTGCTCGGCCAGCGCGTCACCGAACTGCGCGACGAGCGGTGCGAGGTCCCCTACGACGCGGAGCCCGCGGCCCCGGCCGCAGCCCCGGCCGCAGCCCCGGCCGAGAACCGGCCCGTCCCGCTCGCCCGGCTGCTGCGCTGGGCGCTCGGCGGACTCGCCGCCGTGGACGCCGTCACCCTCGGCCCCGCCCGGGCCGCGCTCACCCCGCTCGGCAGCTGGGCGGTCTGGGTCAAGCTGGAGCAGATCTGCGTGGCCGCGCAGAGCCCCGCCGGGAACATCGAGCAGTCCGCCGCCGCCATGCTGCACGGCTGTGCCCGGCTCACCCCGGGCCCGGCCCGCGCCGAGTACCAGGCCTGGCTCGCCGCCCGGCCCGTCCGGCACGCCGTCAGCGAGCTCCTGCACGCCGCCCGCGGCGAGGACGCCCTGCTGCGCGGCCTCGCCTTCGAGGCGCTGCGCGTGGTCGGCGCCCCCGCCGAACCCGAGGTGCGCGCCGCCGTACGGGAACCCGCCCTGCGCCCCTACGCCCTGCTCTGGCTCGCCGAGCACGACGGGGTCGACCCCGACGAGGCGCAGGACGTGCTCACCGCCGAGGAGTCGACCTGGCTCTGGGTGGACACCGCGGCCGCCATCGCCGACCACGGCGAGGCCGACCTGCTGGCCCGCCACCTGGACTCGGCCGTCCGTACCACGGTCCCCAGGCTGCTGGACGAGGTCCGCGCGGTCGGCCATCCGCGCACCGTGCAGGTCCTGGTCGCGCTCGCGGCGGCCCACCCCGACCCGGCCCTGGCCAAGGCGGTCCGCCGGGCCGCCTTCCAGGTCCACACCGGCGGCGCGTAGCCCCGTACGCGCGTAGGCCCCCGTGACGCGCGTAGCGGGGCGGGGGCGGGGACGTACCGACGTACCCGGTGCGCGTCTCAGACCTGCGGCGCGTACGTCCCGAAGCTCCAGATGTTGCCCTCGCCGTCCCGGGCCATGTAGTCGCGGGAGCCGTAGTCCTGGTCGGTCGGCTCCATCAGGATCTGCGCGCCGTGCTCGGCGGCCCGCCGGTGGTGGGCGTCGACGTCCTCGACCACGACGTAGACCCCCGAGGGCCCGGCATCGCCCATGGCCTTGTCGAAGACCCCGCCGGTGCCCTTGCTGCCGAGCATCACCACGCCGTTGCCGTAGGCCAGCTCGGCGTGCACCACCGCGCCGTTCTCACCCTCGTACACCGCGACCTGGCTGAAGCCGAAGGCCTCGGTCAGCAGCTTGATGGCCGCCTTCGCGTCGCGGTAGACCAGCGTGGGACAGATGGACGGAACGCCTGCCATGACGATCACTCCCTCTCGTGACGGTGACCCACGTCACAGCATGGCAGGCGCCGCCGACAGTCAGCGGAAGGTGTTGCACTGGGCCATGTCGCCCGTGCGGTAGCCCTGGTAGAACCACTGCTGGCGCTGCTCCGCCGACCCGTGCGTCCAGCTCTCCGGGGTCACCCGGCCCTGGATCTTCTCCTGGATCCGGTCGTCGCCCACCGCGGCCGCCGCGTCCAGCCCGTCCGTGATGTCGGCGTCGGTGAGCGTGGTGATCAGCGGCCGGCCGGTGGACTCGTCCGGGGTCCTCGTCGCGTGGTGCGCCCACACTCCGGCGTAGCAGTCCGCCTGGAGCTCGACCTTGACGGCGTTGCTGGCCGCGCCCTGCCGCCCGTCCTGGGCCCGCTGGAGCGTTCCGGTCAGGTTCTGGATGTGGTGCCCGTACTCGTGGGCGACGACGTACGCCTGGGCGAAGGGGCCGCCGCTCGCGCCGAACTTCGTGCGCAGGTCGTCGTAGAACGCCAGGTCCAGGTAGACCCGCCGGTCGGCGGGGCAGTAGAAGGGCCCGACCGCCGAGGTGGCCGCCCCGCACGCGGTGTTCACGCGGTCCTTGAAGAAGAAGGTGGTCGCGGGGCTGTACGTACCGCCGCGCCGGGTGAACTCCTGCCTCCAGAAGTCCTGAGTGCTGTTGACCACCGCGACCAGCCGGCAGTCCTCCCGCTCGTTCGCGTCCCGCCCCTTCTTGCAGGTCTGCTCCACCTGACTGACGGAGGACGCCGCGGGCGCCGGCTCCGGGTCCCCGGAGGAGAGCCCCAGCTCCTCGGGCCCGACACCGAACAGGAGGCCCATGACCAGCGCGATCAGCCCGACGATGCCGCCGCCGATCGTGGCCCTCCCGCCCGGGACGCGGCTGCCGCGCACATCCCTGACCTCGGAAGTGTCCAGATCGGCGTCGTCGTCGAACTGCATGCCGCACCGCCCTCCAGCCGGGGAACCAGCGGGGCCGCGTGGCCGCCCCTGCGGCGAGTATCAACCCGTTCGTCCGGATGCGCGCACCGGCCCGCCGGTGCGCCCCCGTGAGCCGAACGGGGGACGTGCAGGAGGGCGGCCGGCGCTCCCACCGGCCCGGAAACCAGTTGCACACCCCCGGTAGAATGTCTCTCATGGCAAATCTCCTCGCGGATTAGCGGCGTCGAAGCATCGCGTCCTGCCCCCCTTCCGCCGTCCCGACCGCCCTGGAGCATTTCCGTGATCACCGCCACCGGTATCGAGCTGCGCGCCGGCGCCCGCATCCTCCTCGAGTCCGCTTCCTTCCGCATCGCCAAGGGCGACCGCATCGGCCTGGTCGGCCGCAACGGAGCGGGCAAGACCACCCTCACCAAGTGCCTCGCGGGCGAAGGCCAGCCCGCCGCCGGTTCCATCACCCGCTCGGGCGAGGTCGGCTACCTCCCGCAGGACCCGCGCACCGGTGACCTCGAGGTCCTGGCCCGCGACCGGATCCTGTCCGCCCGCGGTCTCGACGTCCTGATCAAGAAGATGCGGATGAACGAGGAGCGCATCGCCACCGGCTCCGGCGCCACCCGCGAGAAGGCGCTCAAGCAGTACGAGCGCCAGGAGACCGAGTTCCTCACCAAGGGCGGGTACGCCGCCGAGTCCGAGGCCGCGACCATCTCGGCCGCCCTCAGCCTCCCGGACCGGGTCCTGGGCCAGCCGCTGCACACCCTCTCCGGTGGTCAGCGACGCCGTGTCGAACTCGCCCGGATCCTCTTCTCGGACGCCGACACCCTGCTCCTCGACGAGCCGACCAACCACCTCGACGCCGACTCGATCGTCTGGCTGCGGGACTACCTGAAGAACTACCGCGGCGGTTTCGTGGTGATCTCCCACGACGTCGACCTGGTCGAGACCGTCGTCAACAAGGTCTTCTACCTGGATGCCAACCGCTCCCAGATCGACGTCTACAACATGGGCTGGAAGCTCTACCAGCAGCAGCGCGAGGCCGACGAGAAGCGCCGCAAGCGCGAGCGCCAGAACGCCGAGAAGAAGGCCGCGGCCCTGAACTCGCAGGCCGACAAGATGCGCGCCAAGGCCACCAAGACCGTCGCCGCGCAGAACATGGCCAAGCGCGCCGAGCGGCTGCTGTCCGGCCTGGAAGCGGTCCGCGTTTCCGACAAGGTCGCCAAGCTGCGCTTCCCGGACCCGGCGCCCTGCGGCAAGACCCCGCTGACCGCCGAGGGCCTGTCGAAGTCCTACGGCTCGCTGGAGATCTTCACCGACGTCGACCTGGCCATCGACAAGGGCTCCCGCGTCGTCATCCTCGGCCTCAACGGCGCCGGCAAGACCACCCTGCTGCGCCTGCTGTCGGGCACGGAGAAGCCCGACACGGGCGTCGTCACCCCCGGCCACGGCCTCAAGCTCGGCTACTACGCCCAGGAGCACGAGACCCTGGACCCGGACCGCACCGTCCTGGAGAACATGCGGTCCTCCGCGCCGGACCTGGACCTGGTCGCCGTCCGCAAGACGCTCGGCTCCTTCCTCTTCTCCGGGGACGACGTGGACAAGCCCGCCGGGGTGCTCTCCGGCGGTGAGAAGACCCGTCTGGCCCTGGCCACACTGGTCGTCTCCTCGGCGAACGTGCTGCTGCTCGACGAGCCCACGAACAACCTCGACCCGGCCAGCCGCGAGGAGATCCTGGGCGCCCTGCGCACGTACAGGGGCGCGGTCATCCTCGTCACGCACGACGAGGGCGCCGTCGAGGCGCTGGAGCCGGAGCGGATCATCCTGCTCCCGGACGGCGTGGAGGACCTGTGGGGCCCGGACTACCGGGACCTGGTCGCCCTCGCCTGATCCAATTCCTTATGGATCATTCGGCTCAGGGGTGATCCATCATCTGAGTGAGACGGTCTCGTACCGTCGCGCGTCGTACGGCGGCCCCGGCCGCGCTCGTCAGAGCGCGCTCCCGGGGCCGTTCTTCTGCCCCCGTCCCGCCCCTGACCTGGTGATTCCCGAGGAGGGCGGCGGAGTGTGACGGAGGTCATGCGCCGGAAGAGAAGATTCCGTTCTGCTCGGGTGTCCACCCCTCGAGAAATGCGGTCGTACCGACCTTGCGGAATGGGTGGCCAGGAAGCGTGGGAGGGGTGATCATGAGAAGTCCAGAGCGCACTTCCCACGAGGAGGCACGGGTGGCCGAGACTCTGAAGAAGGGCAGCCGGGTAACCGGCGCCGCGCGCGACAAGCTCGCGGCAGACCTGAAGAAGAAGTACGACTCCGGTGCGAGTATCCGGGCGCTGGCCGAAGAGACCGGCCGGTCCTACGGATTCGTCCACCGGATGCTCAGTGAGTCCGGGGTTTCGCTGCGCGGTCGCGGTGGCGCGACGCGGGGCAAGAAGGCGGCTACGGCCTGACCCTGGGCCCATCGGTTCCGACGCTCGAACGTTCCACAGGCTCCACATGGTCCGACGTTTCCTTCGGTGACCCCCGGTCGACCACCCGGTCGACTGGGTGGTTACTGTGCAGTCACTTAGGCCGGCTTTGCGGCCGACTGCACACCGGAGGCATACGGATGACTCTGCTCGACAAGGACGGCGTACGACTCACCGTCGACGACACGCTCGCCACGGTGACACTGACCAATCCGGCCAAGCGAAACGCCCAATCCCCCGCGCTCTGGCGGGCTTTGGCGGAGGCCGGAAGGTCGTTGCCGGGCACCGTCCGGGTCGTCGTGCTGCGCGGCGAGGGCCAGTCCTTCTCCGCCGGGCTCGACCGGCAGGCGTTCACCCCCGAGGGTTTCGAGGGCGAGCCGTCCTTCCTCGACCTGGCACGCGGTTCGGACGAACTGCTCGACTCCACGATCGCCGAGTACCAGGAGGCGTTCACCTGGTGGCGGCGTCCCGACATCATCTCCGTCGCTGCGGTGCAGGGGCACGCGATCGGCGCCGGCTTCCAGCTCGCGCTCGCGTGCGACCTGCGCGTGGTCGCCGACGACGTCCAGTTCGCCATGCGCGAGACCAGCCTGGGTCTGGTGCCCGACCTGACCGGCACCCAGCCGCTGACCTCGCTGGTCGGCTACGCCCGCGCGCTGGAGATCTGCGCCACGGGCCGCTTCGTGCACGCCGAGGAGGCGGAGCGGGTGGGCCTGGCCAACCTCGTCGTCCCGGCCGGCGAACTCGACGCCGCCGTCCAGGACCTCGCCACCGCCCTGCTCGCGCCGCCGCGGGACGCCGTGATCGAGACCAAGGCACTGCTGCGCGCCGCGCAGGCGCGGTCGTTCGACGAGCAGCGCGCCGCGGAGCGCGCCGCGCAGGCCCGCCGCCTGCGCGACCTGGCGGGCCTGTCGGACTGACCCGAGGGCGCGGCGCCGCTCCGGGGGCCCCGCCCCCGGACGCGCCTGCGCGCCGGCGCGGCGGGACATGGCCGGTACCGGGCGCTGATTGAGGCGACCGGCGTAGTCCCGGCGCGGCAGCGGCGTCGCGCGCTTAACGTGGTGCGGAGTGGGTCCGCACGCGTGAAGGGACGATCGATGACCGAATCCGCACCCGCATCCGGGGGCTCCGGCACGGCCCCCGCCGACCGGGGCCGCACCACCATCGCCGACGGAGTGGTCGAGAAGATCGCCGGGCTGGCCGCGCGCGAGGTCGTCGGCGTGCACGCCATGGGCAGCGGCAGCGGGCTCTCCCGTACCTTCGGCGCCGTCCGGGACCGCGTCCCCGGCGGAGCGAAGGCCTCCGTCAGCCGGGGCGTCAAAGCCGAGGTCGGCGAGGTGCAGACCGCCCTCGACCTGGAGATCGTCGTCGACTACGGCGTGTCGATCAGGGACGTGGCCCGGGTGGTCCGTGAGAACGTCATCTCGGCCGTCGAGCGGATGACCGGCCTGGAGGTCGTCGAGGTCAACATCGCGGTCAGCGACGTCAAGCTGCCCGACGAGCCGGACGAAGAGCCGGAGACCCGGCTCCAGTAGCCGAGAGGAGCCACGCAATGAGCATGGCGGTCGCCGGCCTGTTCGCCGGCATGGCCCTGGCGTTCGCCGGGTACTTCGGCGGCTTCGGCGCCTTCCTGCTGGTGGCGGCCCTCGGCGCCATCGGCTTCGTCGCCGGCCGGTTCCTCGACGGGGACCTGGAACCCGGGGACCTCTTCCGGCGCCGTGACGACCGGCGCGGGTGAGGCGCCGATGAGCAGCACCCCGCCCCGTGCGACCCCCTCCCGTGCGACCCCGCCCCGGGTGGTACCCGCCGACCGGGGGGCCACCCGTATCGCCGACCGGGTCATCGCCAAGATCGCCGCCCAGGCCGCCCGTGAGGCGCTCCCCGCGCCGCCGGACCGGGCGGCGGCTGCGCACGCCACCGTCACCGTGCACCACGACATCGCCCGGGTCCGGGTCAGCCTGGAGCTGGACTACCCCTCCGACCTCGCCGCCCAGTGCGCGGCCGTACGCCGTCAGGTCGCCCTCCGGATCGAGGAGTGCGCGCAGATGTCCGTACCCGAGGTGGACATCGACATCGAGCACCTGCACGCGACGTACGCCCGGCCCGCCGCCGGGCGGGACCGGCGGCTGCGGTGACGGCCGCCCCCCGACCCCGCAGGTTCCGCTCCGCCCGCCGCGTGCCGGCCGCGCTCACCGCGCTCGTGCTCCTGGGGGCGGCGGGGCTGTTCCTGTACGACCTGGCCGCCGTACGGACCCACCGCCCCGGCATGGCCTGGCGCCGCGAGCTCGCCCGGCAGCTGGACCGGCACACCCCGGCGGACCTGGGCGTCCTCGTGGGCGGCGGGGTCCTCGCCGTCGCGGGGGCGGTGCTCCTGTTCCTGGCGTTCGCCCCGGGACTCCGCGGGGTCCTCCCGATGCGGACGCCCGACGCCGAGGGGGAGGGAACCGGGGCCACGGCGGCCGGGCTGCGGGCCGGCCTCGGACGCAGGGACGCCGCGCGGGTACTGCGCGACCGGGCCATGGAGGTGTCCGGGGTGCGGTCGGTCCGGGTCAAGGTCGGCCGCTCCCACATCGGGGTGCGGGCCACCTCGCACTTCCGGGAACTGGACGACGTACGCGAGGACCTGGACGCGGTGCTCGCCGTGGGCATCGGGGAACTCGGCCTCGCGCACCCGCCGCACCCGCGCGTCCGGGTCAGGAGGTGACGGAATGCTCGGGGTGGTGAACCGGATCCTGCTGGCCGCGACGGGCCTGGTCCTGCTGGCGGCCGGGGGCTCGGTGCTCGCGGCGTCCTGGCCGCTCGGCGGCCGCCACGCGCCGTTGCTGACCGACGAGGTCCGGCGCCGGTACGGGCAGGCCGATGGCTGGTGGTGGGCGGTCGCCGCCGGCCTCGGGCTGTGCGTGCTGCTGTCACTGTGGTGGCTGCTGGCCCAGCTGAGGCGCTCGCGCCTGCGGGCGGTGGAGGTGGACACCGGGGACGGGGCGTTCGCGCTGCTGCGGGGGCGCGCCCTGGAGGAAGCGGTCACGGCGGACGCGGGCGCCGTGGACGGGGTCGCCCGCTGCCGGGTCGCGCTGCGCGGCAGGCGAGGGTCGCCCGCCCTGCGCATCTCGCTGGAACTGGAACCCCACGCCGTCCCGGCCGACGTCCTGGCCGCGCTCGCGGGCCCGGTCCTGACCCGCGCCCGCACCTCGGCGGGCCTCGCCGGACTGACGGCGCAGGCCCGCCTGAAGGTGGCGCCCCACAAGGCGCAGCGCGTCACGTAGGGCGGCGGACAGCGGGTCAGAAGCCGTGCCGGGAGCCGCCGTCGACCGGGAGCATGATGCCCGTCAGGTACGAGGCCGCCGGGGAGAGCAGGAACGCCGCGGTGCGGCCGAACTCCTCCGGGGCGCCGTACCGCCGCAGCGGGATGCGGGACTCGTGGCCGGCCCGGGCCGCCGCGGCGTCCCCGGACAGCGCGTCGAGTTCCCGCACCCGGTCGGTGTCGATCCGGGCCGGGAGCAGGCCGACGACCCGGATCCCGCGCGGGCCGAGTTCCACCGAGAGGGACTTCGCGAAGCCGGCCAGGCCCGGGCGCAGGCCGTTGGAGATGGTCAGGCCGGGGATCGGCTCGTGGACCGAGCCCGACAGGACGAAGCCGATGACCCCGCCCTCGCCCAGCTCGGCGGCGGCCGCCCGGGCGAGGCGGACCGCGCCCAGGAAGACCGACTCGAAGGCGGCCGTCCACTGCTCGTCGGTGTTGTCCAGGGCGGAGCCCGGGGCCGGGCCGCCGACGCTGATGAGGATGCCGTCGAGGCGTCCGAAGTGCTCGTGCGCGGTCGCGATGAGCCGTCCGGCCGCGGCGGGATCGGAGTTGTCGGCCGCCACACCGACGGCGTGGGGGCCGAGTGCGGCGGCGGCCTCGGCCGCCCGCTCCCCGTCCCGGCCCGTCACGACGACCCGCGCGCCGTCGGCGGTCAGTTCCCGGGCGGCTGCCAGGCCGAGGCCGCGCGTGGCCCCGGTGACGATGTAGACACGGTCCTTCAGTCCAAGATCCATGCCGACACGCTACGCCGTCGCGGGCTCCCGCTCGGCGCCGGATCCCGATCCCGCCGCCCGCTCCTCGCGCTCGCGCTTCTCGCGCCGTACGAGGACCACCCAGCCCACCGGGACCGCCGACGCGAACAGCCACCACTGGACCGCGTACGCCATGTGGGCGCCGATCGAGTCGTGGTCGGGATCGGCGACGGGCTGGGGGCTGCCGTCGGCCGGGACCGGAGCCGTGAGTTCCAGGTAGCCGCCGAGCACGGGCCTGCCCAGGTACTCCGCCTGCCGGGCGCTGTTGATGAGCATCACCTGGCGGTCCGGCAGGCCCTTGCGGTCCTTGATGCCGCTTCCGCCGCTGGTCTCGTCGGCCTTGAGCCGGCCGGTGACCGTGACCTCGCCGGAGGGTGCGGCCGGCACCGGGGGGTAGGCGCGCGGGTCGTCGCCGCCCGGCACCCAGCCGCGGTTGACGAGGACCACGCGGCCGTCGCCGAGGACGAGCGGGGTCAGGACGTGGAAGCCGACCTTGTCGTCGTTGTCGGTCCGCATCCGGACGACCACCTCGTGGGCGGTGTCGTACGTGCCGGTGGCGGTGACCGCCCGCCAGAAGTCCGCGCGGGGGACCCGGTGGCCGGGCGAGGTGACCTCGGTCACGGGGACCGGCTCCGCCCGCAGGTTCGCCTCGATGAGACGGTTCTGCGCGACCCGGTGCTCATGGCGGTGGAACTGCCAGAACCCCAGCTTGATCATCACGGGGATGAGGACGAGGGCGACGAGGGTCAGGCACACCCACTGCCGGGTCAGCACAAAGCGGTACACGCCCTCGACGGTACCCCCAGCGGGGTCGGCCCCGGACGGCCGGGTGGCCGTCCGGGGCGAGGGGGTCCGGGGTGCGCGGGCCGGAAGGGTGGGGACGCGGTGTCAGACGTGGTCCTTGACGCCCACCTTTCCTTCCGCGCGGGCGCAGTGCGCCCCGCAGAACCACTGCCCTTCGACGTCGACGCCCTGACCGATGATCTGGACCCGGCAGTGCTCGCAGATGGGCGCCATGCGGTGAATGGCGCAGGAGAAGCAGTCGAAGACGTGCACGGCGCCCTGCGCGTGCACCTCGAACGACATGCCGTAATCGTTTCCGCAGACCTCACAACGTGCCATGCGCCGCATGCTCCGCACGACGGCCGACCGGAACAAGATCCACCGGGGTGAGTCGCCGCGCCTGCACCCACCCGGCGCAATCCTGGCTCAGTCCGCGGCGCGGTCCTGCGCCGGCGCCACGTCCCGCAGCAGCTGGGTGAAGGCGGCCTCGTCGACGACCGGCGTGCCGAAGGACTTCGCCTTGACCGTCTTGGAGGTCGCCGAGTCGGGGTCGTTCGTCACCAGCAGGCTGGTGAGCCGCGACACGCTCGTCGCGATGTGCAGGCCCGCCTCGACAGCCCGGTCCTCCAGCAGCTCCCGGTCCACGGAGGTGTCGCCGGAGAACGCGATCCGCATGCCCTGCTTCAACGGCTCGCCGTCCTCGTAGCGCCCCGGGTTCGGGTACGGGCACGGCGGCCGCTTGCGCGAGGGCCGCCAGCTGCTGCCCCGGTAGGACGCCTGGTAGCCCACCCGCGGGGTGGCGGGGGAGTCCGACCATTCCGTCAGCGGGCGGCATTCCAGCAGGGGAAGCCGTACGCCGTCCCGCGCAGCCGCGTGCAGTGACGGGCGGAACGCCTCCGCCAGCACCCGGGCGTCGTCGAGCGCGTGGTGCGCGCGCTGCTGGACCACGCCGAAGTGCGCGGCGAGCGATTCCAGCTTGTGGTTGGGCAGCGGGAGGTTCAGCTCCTTCGACAGGGCGATGGTGCACAGCCGCTGACGGACCGGCGCGGTCTCGGCGGCCCGCGCGTACTCCCGGGCGATCATCTGCCAGTCGAAGATGGCGTTGTGCGCGACCAGCACCCGGTCCGCGAGCCGGCCCGCGAACTCCTCGGCGATGTCCTTGAAGAGGGGCGCGCCGGAGAGCACGTCGCTGGTGAGGCCGTGGATCCACACCGGCCCGGGGTCGCGCTGCGGGTTGACCAGCGTGTACCAGTGGTCCTCCACGTTGCCCTGCGCGTCGAGCCGGTAGACGGCTGCGGAGACTATCCGGTCGTCGCGAGCGAGCCCGGTGGTCTCCACGTCGACGACCGCGTACCCCTGTGGGTACGCGGTCGGCCAGATCGTCTCTGCGGTCGTACGGTCGTCGAGCATGGTCACAGAGGATATCGGCACGGACTGACACCGCGGTCCCGCCGGGGATCAGCCCAGGGCGGCGACGAGGTCCGCGGCGGCCAGCTGTTCGAGCCCGCAGCCGTCAACGGGCCCCGGCAGCAGCCGGTATACGGACCCGCGCGCACCGGCCGGTGCCACGTCGCCGTCCACCAGCGCGAGCAGGGCCGACCTCCCCGAGGCCGCCTCGCCCGCGAGCGACTCCACGTCCCGCGAGGGCAGCACGGTGTCCGGTTCGTCCAGTTCGAGGAGCCGCGCGGCGAAGGCCGGGACGTCCTCGTCCGCCCGGCGCCGGTAGGTCCACAGCTCGTCGGGGTCGCTCGGCCGGGGCGTGCGCCGCAGGACGACCACCTCGCCGCAGCGCGCGGCCGCGTGCCAGCCCGCCAGCTCCCACAGGGTGGTGCGGCCGGTGGAGAAGTACTGGAAGAGGTCGCGGCCGATCCGGGCCAGGTCCTCCTGGTGCGCGTACACGCTGTGGTAGCCCTCGTCGTCCGGCAGGTGCACGTCGGTCCACAGGAAGCCGCGCCGCTCCAGGTCGACGAGGAGCGGCACGTGGATCCGGGAGTTGCCGACCAGGTCGTAGCGCTGGCGTACGGTCCGCGGGTCGTAGCGCGCGGTGCGGCCGGAGCGGCTGGGCAGGGCCATGAAGCCGGCGAAGGCGTCGGGCAGCAGCTCGAAGGGGATGTTGTTGTAACTGAAGACGACGGGCATGGCGAAGCGCACCCCGGTGTCGGCGAGGGCGTCGAGGTCGATGTCCACGTACTCGCTGGCCCCGGCGGGCGCGGGGGCGGAGGTGAGGTCCCCGGAGTGGACGACGGCCCGCCCGGCGTACACGAGGCTGGTGTAGTCGCACAGGCCCGCGTAGTTCCAGTCGGCGTCGAAGAGCACCACCGACAGGTCGAGGTCCACGGTCTTCTTCGGCGGCTGCGTCCAGTGCAGGAACATCCGCAGCACCTCGCCGTCCGGAAGCGCCTGGAAACTGCCCTTGGGGACGGTGACCAGGGCCTTGGCCGCAGCCCTCTCCGCGGACGGCACGTGCAGGTGCGCCAGGCGCGAGTCGAGGACCGCCACGTCGTAGGGCTCGGCCGCGGCCAGCCGGCGCAGCACCTCCCGTTCGAACAGCCCGGTCACCGCACGGGTCACCGGCTCGGCGAGCGGGGCCCGGGTGTCGTCGACGGTGTAGGAGTGTGCGACCTCGCCGCGGGGGAAGAACACCCGCCGGGTGCCGGGCAGATGGCGGATCCGCAGCCGCCCCAGCGCGGACAGCACCGGCCCGGGCCCCGCCTTGGGCAGCCGCTGCGCCAGCACCGTCGCCACCTGCTCGGGCAGCGCGTCGGCCGCGTACCGGCGCAGCAGGTGGTCGAGGCGCCGTACGAGTTCCCCGGGCCGCTCCGCGAGCACGGCGAGGGCCCGGTCGGGGTCCGCGCCGCGCAGGGCCTCCTCGGCGCGCCCGGTCCAGGTGGCGGCCCTGACGCGGGCCCCGTCGACCCGTACGGCCCCGGGGTGTTCGGCGGCGGTGGCCAGCAGCGCGGCGCCCAGCTCGGTGCCCCGGACATCGGTCTCGCGCAGCACGGCGAACGCGAGCGCGGCCCTCGGGTGGCGCCCGTACTGCTCGAAGGGGTGCAGGATTTCGCCGACGCGCTTCCAGAGGTCGGGGTGGCGCAGGACGTCCTCGACGAGCAGCGCGGGGTCCAGTCCGTCGAGCAGGGCGAGCAGTTCGCGGCGCAACGGGCGCGGCAGGGAGCGCATCCGCGGCGGTGCCAGCAGGTCGGCGCCGCCGCCGGACCAGACGGCCAGCAGCCGCAGGACGTCGGTCGCGGTGGTCAGCCACCGCGGCAGCAGGGCCCGTACGGTCTCCCGGGTGCGGCGTTCGCGCAGCAGGGTGCCGAGCACCACGGCCTTGGTCTCCCGCACCGGGATGGCGTCCGGCAGCCAGTCCAGGCCGGGCGGCGCGGTGGCGAGGAGCACCCGGGCCTCCTCGGTGTCCTGGGCCGACAGCGGGGTCCGGCGGGCGAGCAGCCGGCCGAGGGCGGCGACGGAGTCGGCCGCGCGGTCGGTGCCCAGGCTCAGCAGCCGCAGCGGGCCCCCGGAATCGGCGGGGGCGGGCCGGCCGGGCCGCTCGGCGGCCGGGTCCAGGAACGGGTCGGCGAGGTCGATCCGGCGGTGGCAGATCGGGCAGCCCGTGTAGACGGCGCCGTCCCAGCAGGTCCGGCAGACCAGATGGGCACAGGGCGAGACGGGGTGGACGCTGCCGACGCTCGCGCACAGCACGCACGGCTGGGCGGGCCACTGCAGCAGCAGGGCGAAGACCCGGTCGAGCCAGAGGCCGTGGGTGTCGTCGGGCACGGAGGCCGGGAAGGTGCGGAACAGCGGCATGTGGGTGCGGTCCGCGCCCAGCAGGACGTCGATGTCCCGGACGAGCGAGGTCCCGGCGTCGGCGAGCCCGGCCGGGCCGAGCCAGGCGAGTGCGGAGCGCAGCGGAGCCGTCAGGGCGAAGCCCCGGTCGAGGAGTTCGGCCTCCAGGGCGATCAGGCCCTGCGCCGTGGAGGGGTCGCCGGGGCGCGGCCCGGCCTGGTCGACGTACACGGTGTGGAGACGGCGCAGCAGGACGGTCGACAGCTCGGGCAAAGGGGGGATTCCTCCGGAACCGGGGAGAAGGACGGGGCGGGGGCGGAGAGGGGACGCGCTGCGTCGTCAGTGGAGGAGTGAGAAGGAAGCACGTCGCGGAGCCGCCCCCGCGCGGCAGATACAACCACGGCGCACGGCGGGCGCCAACCGATTTACCGGCCCGCCCCCGGGGCCGCCGACGCGGGCGGCGCCAACAGGGCCGTCACCAGGGCCCGTACGGACAGCAGGAAGAGTCGCTCCGGATCGGCGGGCCGGGCGAGCGCGCGGGCGAGCGCCGGGTCGTGGGGCGCGGCGGCCGGGTCCCAGAGTTCGCTCTCGGCGGGGGACTGGGCCGGGGCGCGCTCACGGTTGCGTTCGACGAGGAGGAAGCCGACGATCTGGAACTGGATCGCGCGCACCGCGTCGGCGGCCCGGGCGCCGCGCAGGCCCGCGGCGTGCACCTCGTGCACCAGGGCCTGCTGCGCGGGCAGGAACATCCGCTCGGTGAGCCCGCGTTCGTGGACCATCGCGATCAGGTGCGGGCGCTCGCGCAGTTCGCGGCGCAGGGTCCGGGCCACCGACAGGATGCGGTCGGCGGGCGTGCGGCCGGCGAGGGGGGTTCCCCCGGTCGGGGCCTGGGGGAGGATCGCGCCCATCTCCTCCACCGTCCGCTGTACGAGGGCGTCGAGCAGGGACTCGCGGTTGCCGACGTGCCAGTAGATGGAGGTGACCGCGGTACCCAGCTCGGCGGCCAGCTTGCGCATGGTGAGGGCGGCCGGGCCGTGCTGCTTGACCAGGGACGCGGCCGCGTCCAGCACCTCGTCACGGGTCAGCGTGCTTCTGGCCATGGAGTCGGCCCACCTGTCTGTCGATCCGTCAGTTCTGGTGCGTGCAGGGGTCTTTACCCTTCATCGCCGCCGGTGTAACTGTGTTACAGAACCGACTGCCTCCGAGACGAGGGATGGTGCGACACATGGCACGCGTACGGTACGGAGCGCGGACCGAGGCGGAGATCGCGGCGTCGCGCGAGAAGAGTTCCAAGCTCCCCGACATCTGGTCCACCGGTGTGGTGGCCGTCTGGGAGAGCGACCCGGACGTGGTGGCGGCGGTCCTGCCCCCGCCGCTCAAGCCGGCCGACCGGCCGCTCGTACGGGCCAACATCAGCGAGGTCGACCTCCCCGGCTACCCCCTGGGCGCCGGCTCGGTGGCCGTCGCCGCCCGGCACGGCGGGGTCGAGGGGTGGTACCCGCTGGTCATGCCGATGACCCACGAGCGCGCCCTGATCGGCGGCCGCGAGGTGTTCGGCGAGCCGAAGAAGCTGGGCGAGGTCACCGTCGAGCGCGAGGGCCTGGTCGTACGGGCCTGCCTCGCCCGGCACGGCATCGCCTTCGTCGAGGTCCGCGGGGCGGTCGACCGCGACCTGCCGCTGCCCGAACCGGCCCAGAAGACCGACTTCTACTTCAAGTTCCTGCCCGCGGTGGACGGTTCGGGCTTCGATGCCGACCCGGTGCTCGTGCACTGCACCCGCAACGAGAAGGTCCGCAAGCTGGAGCACATCACCGGTGACGTGGTCCTGCGCGAGTCCATGTTCGATCCGGTCGCCGACCTTCCCGTCCGCAGGATCGTGGAGATCACCATCGGCGAGAAGACCACCGACCAGAAGGGCCGGGTCGTCGAGCGGGTCAGCGCCCAGGCCCTCCTGCCGTACCTCCACCAGCGCTACGACGACCCGATGCAGATCCTGGACGGGCCGCCCGAGGGGAGTGTGTGACGTGCGACTCGAACCGGGACAGGTGGCCGTCGTCACCGGCGCCGCCAGTGGCATCGGTCTGGCCATGGCCCGCCGCTTCGCCGCCGAAGGACTGAAGGTCGTCCTCGCCGACGTGGAGGAAGGCGCCCTGCGCAAGGCCGCCGACGACCTCGGCGCGGACGGGGCCCAGGTGCTCGCCAGGGCCGTCGACGTCAGCGACCGCGACAGCGTGCTCTCCCTCGCCGACGCCGCGTACGAGGCGTTCGGCGCGGTCCACGTGCTCTGCAACAACGCGGGCGTCGGCTCGGGCGCCGAAGGCCGGATGTGGGAGCACGAGCCCAACGACTGGAAGTGGGCCTTCTCCGTCAACGTGTGGGGCGTCTTCCACGGCATCCAGGCCTTCGTCCCCCGCATGATCGAAGGCGGCGCCCCCGGCCACGTCGTCAACACCTCCTCCGGCGACGGCGGCATCGCGCCCCTGCCCACCGCCTCCGTCTACGCCGTCACCAAGGCGGCCGTGGTCACCATGACCGAGTCCCTGTACGCCCACCTCAAGGCGGAGGGCGCGGCCGTCGGCGCCTCCGTCCTGTTCCCCGGCCCGCACATGCTGCGCACCGGACTGTGGGAGTCGCACCGCAACCGGCCCGCCCGGTACGCGAAGGAGCGCCCGCGCAAGACCCCCTACCGCAGCCTCGACCAGTACGAGGCTGCGATGAAGCAGGCCGGCCGCGAGGTGGACTTCACCCCGGTCGAGGAGGTCGCCGAGCACGTCGTCGACGGCATCCGCGCCGACCGCTTCTGGATGCTCCCGGCGAGCGAGCACAGCGACCGGCAGATCCGCGCCCGGTCGCAGTCGATGCTCGACCGCGCCAACCCCGCCTACCTGGAGAGCTTCATCCTCGACTGAGGAGCGTCTGCCGTGAGTGACACCCCGTACGAAGACCCGTACCTGATCATCTCCTCCGACTGCCACGCGGGCCTGCCCACCGAGCGGTACCGCCCCTACCTGGACTCCCGTTTCCACCCCCAGTTCGACGAGTTCCTCGGCCAGCGCGACGCCCGGCGCGCGGAGGCCACCCGGCTGGGCGTGCGCAACGAGGCCTTCGCCGAGAAGTGGTTCCACGACCACGAGGAAGGCCTCAAGGGCGGCTGGGACGCCGGTCAGCGCCTGAAGGAACTCGACGGAGACGGCGTGGCCGCCGAGGTCGTCTTCCCCGACGCGGACGCCGTCGACAGCCAGACCGCGGCTCCCTTCGGGGTGGGCCTGGGCCTCTCCGGCGACCAGGACCCGGAACTGGGCATGGCGGGGGCGCAGGCCCACAACCGCTGGCTCGCCGAGTTCGTGTCGCAGAACCCCGAGCGGCACTGCGGTGTGGCCCTGCTGCCCATCACCGGGGAGCCGGACCGGGTCGTCGCCGAGATCCACCGGGCCAAGGACTCCGGGCTGGGCGCGCTGATGATCCCGTCCATGTGGGTGGACAAGGCGCCCTACCACGACCGCCGCTACGACCCGGTCTGGGCGGCCGCCGCCGAGACCGCGATGCCGATCGTGACCCACTCCGGGGCCGCGCCCCGCCATGAGTACGGCGACCACCTGGGCATCTACGTCTCCGAGGTCACGTGGTGGCCCGCCCGGCCGCTGTGGTTCCTGCTCTGGTCCGGGGTCTTCGAGCGGCACCCGGGCCTGAAGTTCGGCGTGGCCGAGTCGGGCTGCTGGTGGCTGCCGAACCAGCTCTGGTTCATGGACCGCCTCTACCTCGGCGCCCACGGCGGCAAGAAGCTCTCCCCGTTCGCGGAGCTCAAGCGCCCGCCCAGTGAGTACCTCGACCGCCAGGTCTTCATCTGCGCGACGAACACGAAACGCCGGGAGCTGGCCCAGCGCTACGAGATCGGCGTGGACAACATCCTGTGGGGATCGGACTTCCCGCACCCCGAGGGCACCTGGCCCGACACCCGCAGCTGGCTGCGCAAGACCTTCCACGACATCCCGGTGGCGGAGACCCGCCGGATGCTGGGCCTGGCCGCGGCCGAGGTCTTCGGCTTCGACACCCGCAAGCTGGCCCCCTTGGCCCGCCGGATCGGCCCCACCCCGGCGGAGCTGGGCCAGTCCCCGGACCAGACGGCGGTGGAGGCCTCCTGGGCCCGCTCGCGCGAGGTGGGCCGGCACTGGCTGACCGGGAACGACTTCCCCGCCCTGGGGGTGTCGCCGTGACGCAGGACCGCTACACCGTCATCTCGGCGGACTGCCACGCGGGCGCCGACCTCTTGGACTACAAGCCGTACCTGGAGAAGCGGTACCACGACGACTTCGACGCCTGGGCCGCCACGTACGTGAACCCGTACGAGGACCTGCTCGCCGACACGGCGGACCGGAACTGGAACTCGGCGCGCCGGCTGGCCGAGCTCGAAGCGGACGGCATCGTCGCGGAAGTCGTCTTCCCCAACACCATTCCGCCGTTCTTCCCCAAGGCCTCGCTGATGGCCCAGCCGCCGACGGCCGCGGAGTACGCGATGCGCTGGGCCGGGCTCCAGGCCCACAACCGCTGGCTGGCGGACTTCTGCGCGGACGCCCCCGGCCGCCGCGCGGGCGTGGTCCAGATCCTCCTCAACGACGTGGACGCGGCCGTGAAGGAGATCCGCCGCACGAAGGAGGCGGGCCTGACGGGCGGCATCCTGCTGCCCGGCGTCCCGCCCGGCTCCACCGTCCCGGAGCTCTACTCGGCCGCGTACGACCCGATCTGGGCGGTGTGCGCCGAGCTGGACGTGCCGGTCAACCACCACGGCGGCTCGGCCTCGCCTCCGCTCGGGGACGAACCCGCGGCCCGGGCGGTCTTCATGGTCGAAACCACCTGGTTCTCGCACCGCGCCCTGTGGCACCTCGTCTTCGGCGGCGCCTTCACCCGCCACCCGGGCCTCAAGCTGGTCCTGACGGAGCAGGGTTCCGGCTGGATACCGGGCGTGCTGGAGATGCTGGACTACTACCACGGCCGGCTGGTCGCGGCCACGGCCACGGCCGAGTCGAAGTTCGGGGCGGGCCTGGCCGAGGCGATGGGCAAGGGGCCGAGCGAGGTCTGGCGCGACAGCTGTTTCGTGGGGGCGAGCTTCATGCGCCCCCACGAGGTCCCGCTGCGGGAGCGGATCGGCCTCGACAAGATCATGTGGGGCAGCGACTACCCCCACGACGAGGGCACGACCCCGTTCTCCCGCGAGGGCCTGCGCATCGCCTACGCGGGCCTGCCGCAGGACGAGGTCGCCGCGATGGTCGGCGGCAACGCGGCCCGCGTCTACGGCTTCGACCTCACGCTCCTGGACGCGGTGGCGGCCACGTGCGGCCCCCGGGTCTCGGAAATCGCCGAGCCCCTGACGGAGGTCCCGCCCGAGGCCACCAGCCCGGCCTTCGCCCGAGGGGGGTCGGTCCGGGTCTGGTGACACCCCGGCCGGGCCGGATCGACGGCCCGGCCGGTACCGCCGGTAACCTCGATGGATACCGATCGGTAACAACCTCTAGCGGCACCCCCGGAGGCGCCTCTATGGTGCGGGCATGCCGAACCTGCCCGATGTCGTGCTGTGGTCCATACCCGCCTTCGTGCTGCTCACCGTCATCGAGCTGGTGAGCTACCGCCTCCATCCCGACGAGGACGCGGCCGGCTACGACGGCAAGGACGCCGTCACCAGCATCAGCATGGGGCTCGGCAGCATCGGGTTCGACCTGCTCTGGAAGATCCCGGTCGTGGCGGTCTTCACCGCGGTCTACGAACTCACGCCGCTGCGGGTGCCGTTGCTGTGGTGGACGCTCCCGCTGATGCTGCTCGCCCAGGACTTCCTCTACTACTGGCAGCACCGCGGACACCACGTCATCCGCATCCTGTGGGCCTGCCACGTGGTCCACCACAGCAGCCGCAAGTTCAACCTCACCACCGCCCTGCGCCAGCCCTGGACCAGTGCCACCACCTACTGGTTCTACCTGCCGATGGTGGCCGTCGGGGTGCACCCGGCCGTGATCCCGTTCTGCTACGGCATCAACCTGCTCTACCAGTTCTGGGTCCACACCGAGCGCATCGGGAAGCTGCCCCGGGCCTACGAGTACGTCTTCAACACCCCGTCCCACCACCGGGTCCACCACGCCTCCCAGGGCGGTTACCTGGACAGGAACTACGGCGGCATCCTGATCGTCTGGGACCGGATGTTCGGCTCCTGGGTGGGCGAGACCGACAAGCCCGTCTACGGGCTCACCAAGAACATCGACACCTACAACCCGCTGCGCGTCGCCACCCACGAGTACGCCGCCATCGCCCGGGACGTCCGCGCGGCCCGGAGCTGGAGCGAGCGTGCCGGACGGGTCTTCCGCGGCCCCGGCTGGCAGCCCGCCGAGCCCGCCGAGCCCGCCGAGCCCGCCCAGCCCGCCTCCGCCGCGTCCGGGGGAGCGGGCGCGCGGGTTCCCGCCCCCGGGCCCGCGCCCGCCTCCGAGCCCGCGCCCGCCTCCGCCGCCGGGTCGGAGCACGCGGCGTGAGCGCCGCCGAGTCCCGCACGCCGTCCTGGGCCCGCCCCGTACCCGACGGGGGCGCGGCCGCCGCCCGCGCGCTGCTCGGCGCCTTCGCCGCGGCCGCCGCCGTCGACCTCGGCTCGCTGCTCGCCGACTGGCACCTCGGGCACGTCCTCGCCAAACCGCTGCTGATGCCGCTGCTGGTGGCGTACGTGATCGCGCGCGGCGCTCCCCGCCTGCTGGTGGCCGCCCTGCTGTTCGGCTGGGGCGGGGACCTCGCCCTGCTCTTCGACGCCGAGGCCGCCTTCCTGATCGGCATGGGCTCCTTCGCCGCCGGGCACGTCTGCTACCTCGTGCTCTTCGGCCGGCGCAGCGCGAACCCGCTGCTCGGGGGCGCGTACTCGCTCGCCCTCCTGGGCACCATCGGCCTGATGTGGACGGACCTGCCGGCCGATCTGCGCATCCCCGTCGCCGGGTACAGCCTGCTGCTCACCGCGATGGCCTTCCGGTCCAGTGCCCTCGGGCTGCGGGCCGGGATCGGCGGGGCGCTGTTCCTGCTCTCGGACACGCTCATCGCGACGGGCGTCGCCGCCTGGCCGCAGCTGCCCCGCCCCGACTTCTGGATCATGGCGACCTACCTCGCGGCCCAGTACCTGCTGGCCACGGGCGCGCTCTCCCGGAGGCAGGCGTACGGTAGGCAGGTCATACAAGACTGAACCAACCCCGAGCCGGAGGACTGCACCACCATGCGCGCCACCGTCATCCACGCCCCGCACGACATCCGCGTGGAGGAGGTGCCCGACGCTGCGATCCAGCGGCCCGAGGACGCCGTCGTCCGCGTCCTGCGCGCCTGCATCTGCGGCAGCGACCTGTGGGCCTACCGCGGCGAAGCCGCACGCCAGCCCGGCCAGCGGATCGGCCACGAGTTCCTGGGCGTCGTCGAGGAGACCGGCTCGGCCGTCGCGGGCCTGCGCGCCGGCGACCTGGTCGTCGCGCCCTTCATGTGGTCCGACGGCACCTGTGACTACTGCTCGGAGGGCCTCTACACCTCCTGCGTGCACGGCGGCTTCTGGGGCTCGGTCGGCCACGACGGCGGCCAGGGCGAGGCCGTCCGCGTCCCGCACGCCGACGGCACCCTGGTGAAGCTGCCCGCCGCGGCCGTCTCCGACGACCACCTGCTGACCGGGCTGCTCGCGCTCTCCGACGTGATGGGCACCGGCCACCACGCCGCCCTGGGCGCGGGCGTGCGCAAGGGCTCCACGGTCGCCGTCGTCGGCGACGGCGCCGTCGGCCTGTGCGGCGTCCTCGCCGCCCAGCGCCTCGGAGCCGAGCGGATCATCGCACTGGGCCGCCACAGCGCCCGTACGGACATCGCCAAGCTCTTCGGTGCCACCGACGTCGTCGCCGAGCGCGGGGAGGCCGCCGAGGCGGCCGTCCGCGAGCTCACCGGCGGCCAGGGCGCGCACGCGGTCATCGAGGCGGTCGGCACCGAGCAGTCCATGCGCACGGCCGTGAACATCACCCGCGACGGAGGGGCTATCGGCTACGTCGGTGTACCGCACGGCAGCGGCACCGGTCTCGACCTCGGCGTGATGTTCGACCGCAACATCACCCTGCGCGGGGGCGTGGCCCCGGTCCGCGCCTACATCCCGGAGCTGCTGGAAGACGTGCTCAGCGGGGCCATCGACCCCGCGCCGGTCTTCGACCGGGCCGTCTGCCTGGACGAGGTCCCCGAGGGCTACCGCGCGATGGACGACCGCAGCGCGCTCAAGGTGCTGATCAAGCCCTGAGGTCCTGACGCGGTGACGCGCAGCGCCGTGGCCGCGGTGACGCGCCGAGGCCGTGAACGCGGCGACGCCGTGACGCCGTGACCGCGGCGACGCCGTGACGCCGCAGACGTGAGAGGGCCGGGCGGGGGAGACCCCGCCCGGCCCCTTCGCGTACGAGGTGTTACTTCACGGCCTTGAGCGCGTCGACCACGCCGTAGCCGTAGTAACCGGTCTGGCCCCACTTGCTCTCGCAAGTGGTGGCGTCTATGAGCGTGCCCGCGGCGTTGTAGACCTGGGCCGGGCAGGCCGTCTTGGTGGCCTGGCCCTTGAGCATGGCCTGGAGCTGCGACGGGGTGGCCGTCGGGTGCGCGCTCTTGAGCAGGGCCGCGACGCCCGCGACGTGCGGGGTGGCCATCGAGGTGCCCTGCTTGTAGCCGTAACCGCCCGGGATGGTGGACAGCACGCGGCCGTTGGCGTCCGGGGTCGCCGGGACCTGCCACTTGTCGCCACCGGGGGCGGCGACGTCCGCCACGCCCAGGCCGAAGCTCGAGTAGTACGACTTGAAGCCCTTGTCACCGGTCGCGGTCACCGTGACCACACCCGGCAGCTGGGTCGGGACGTCGAGGCAGACCCGCGGGTCGATGGTGCGCGGCACCGGGGTGGTGTCGTTCGGGCTGCTGTCGTCGACGATCGAGTCGGCCGACAGGTCGAAGTTCTCGTTGCCCGCCGCGGCGACGTTGAGCACGCCCTTGCGCTGGGCGTAGTTGCTCGCCCGGGTGAGGGCCTCCACCAGCGCCTTCTGGTCGTCGTCCGTCTTGCAGTTGAAGTACCAGGGGTCGACGTAGTAGCTGTTGTTGGTCACCTCGATCCCCTTCTCGGCGGCGAACATGAAGCCGCAGACGACCGCCTCGGTGTAGAACAGGCTGGTCCCGGGCTCGCTCACCTTGATGCCGGCGATCTTCACCCCGGGCGCGACACCGCTGACGCCCACGCCGTTGCGCGGGGCCCCGATGGTGCCGGCCACGTGCGTGCCGTGGTCGCTGCCGTCCGCGTACGGGCGCCAGGCGCCCTCGGAGGTGTCCGCGACACCGCCGACGCAGTTGGCCGACTGCTCCTTCGAGAAGTTCCCGGCGAGATCCGGGTGGGTGTCGTCGACACCCGTGTCGATGATGCCCACGGTGACGTCGGGGCTGCCATCGTTGATCTTGTGAGCCTGATCGGCCTTGATCGCGCGCAGGTCCCACTGGTTGGACTCCAGCGGCTCCTCGCCCGGCGCCGCGTCCGCCGCCGCCTTGGCGGCGTCCGCCGCGCTGAGCTGCTGCGTGGTGCCCTCTTCGGTGGTCTGCACCGTCTGCAGGGGGGCCGTACGGGTGGCGCCCACCGAGACGAACAGGCCGCGCTGGGCCCGCAGCTGCTTGGCGAACTCCGGGTTCTGCGAGTGGGCGACGAGAACGCCGATCTGCTCGTGGACCGTTACCACGGTTCCACCGGCCCGCTCCACGGCCTGCTTCGCCGCCTTGACCGTGGCGTACGCGTTCAGGTTCGCCACGTAGGACAGCTTGGGCCCGGTGGTGTCGGCCTTGGAGGCCTTCGCCGTGTCCGCCGTGTTGCCCAGCGGCGCGGCGGAGGCCGCGACCGAGGGCAGGAAGGTGAGCGAGGCGGTGAGCGCCAGGCCGACGGGAACGGCGAGAGCTCGGCCGCGCTTCTTTGCGGCACGTGACCCCAGATGAGCCATGGGTTCTCCACATCATCCTTGAAAAGAAGCCCGTCCGGACGTGGTCACGGCGGACGGGTTCATGACATGGGGAACCTAGTGCCGATGTTCCTGTTTGCGCCATCAGTTCGAGAAATCAGTTCACAAAGAAACGCCAGGTGTTGAACCGTCCCGACGCGCCGGCCGTGCCGTTGACAGGGGGCGTCAGCACCACCGTCCCCCCACGGAGGTTGTTTTGTCCGTCGTCCCCACCGCACCCGCGTCACAAGGAGAGCCCCCCGTGACCACCGAAGCAGCGCCGCCGCCGGGCAGCGCGGGAACGCCCGCGGCGGCGGGTCCCGGCCCCACGGCCGAGGAATTCGCAACCGTCCAGCAGAGTGCCGAGTTCGCCGAACTGCGCCGCTCCTACCGCTCCTTCGCCTTCCCGCTCACCGTGGCCTTCATCGCCTGGTACCTGCTCTACGTGCTGCTGTCCAACTACGCGGGCGGCTTCATGGGGACCAAGCTCTTCGGGAACATCAACGTCGCCCTCGTGCTCGGCCTCGCCCAGTTCGCGACGACCTTCCTGATCGCCTGGCTGTACTCGCGGCACGCCGCCGCCCGTCTCGACCCCAAGGCCTCGGCCATCAAGGCGCGGATGGAGGGCGGGAAATGAGCGGCACCCTCCACCTGACGACGGTCGCCGCCGGTGCCTCCGAGCACCGCCCGTTGATCATCACCCTGTTCGGCCTGTTCGTCGTCGCCACCCTGATCATCACGGTCTGGGCCGGCCGCCAGACCAAGGACGCCGCCGACTTCTACGCCGGCGGCCGCCAGTTCACCGGCTTCCAGAACGGCCTCGCCATCTCCGGCGACTACATGTCCGCCGCATCCTTCCTCGGCATCGCCGGGGCCATCGCCCTCTTCGGCTACGACGGCTTCCTGTACTCCATCGGCTTCCTCGTGGCCTGGCTGGTCGCGCTGCTGCTCGTCGCCGAGCCGCTGCGCAACTCCGGCCGCTACACGATGGGCGACGTCCTCGCGTACCGGATGCGCCAGCGGCCCGTCCGCACCGCCGCGGGCACCTCCACCATCGTGGTCTCGATCTTCTACCTGCTCGCCCAGATGGCCGGCGCCGGCGTGCTCGTCTCGTTGCTCCTCGGCATCACCAGCGACGGCGGCAAGGTCGCGGTCGTCGCGCTGGTCGGCGTACTGATGATCGTCTACGTCACGATCGGCGGCATGAAGGGCACCACCTGGGTCCAGATGATCAAGGCCGTGCTGCTCATCGCAGGCGCCCTGCTGATCACCTTCCTGGTGCTGCTGGAGTTCGACTTCAACGTCTCAGCGCTGCTCGGACAAGCCGCCGAGAACAGCGGCCAGGGCAGCAAGTTCCTCGAGCCCGGGCTCAAGTACGGCAAGGACGCGCTCACCAAGCTGGACTTCATCTCGCTGGGCCTCGCCCTGGTGCTCGGCACCGCCGGCCTGCCCCACATCCTGATCCGCTTCTACACCGTGCCCACCGCCAAGGCCGCCCGCAAGTCCGTGAACTGGGCCATCGGCATCATCGGCGCCTTCTACCTGATGACGATCGCCCTGGGCTTCGGCGCCGCCGCGCTGCTCAAGCGGGCCGACATCCTGGCCTCGAACAAGGCGGGCAACACCGCGGCCCCGCTGCTCGCCCAGGAGATCGGCGGCGGGGCGGACTCCACCGGCGGCGCGATCCTGCTCGCCGTGATCTCCGCGGTCGCCTTCGCCACCATCCTCGCCGTGGTCGCGGGCCTCACCCTGGCCTCGTCCTCGTCCTTCGCGCACGACCTCTACGTCAACGTCATCCGCAAGGGCAAGGCGACCGAGAAGGAGGAGGTGCGCGCGGCCCGCTGGTCGACCGTGGTCATCGGCGCCGTCGCCATCGGCCTCGGCGCCCTCGCCCGCGACCTGAACGTCGCCGGCCTGGTCGCCCTCGCCTTCGCGGTCGCCGCGTCCGCGAACCTGCCGACGATCCTCTACAGCCTCTTCTGGAAGCGCTTCAGCACCCAGGGAGCGCTCTGGTCGATCTACGGCGGCCTGGTCTCGGCGGTCGGCCTGGTGCTGTTCTCCCCGGTCGTCTCCGGGAAGCCCACCTCGATGTTCAAGGACGCCGACTTCTACTGGTTCCCGCTGGAGAACCCGGGCATCATCTCCATCCCGCTCGGCTTCCTGCTGGGCTGGCTGGGCACCGTCCTGTCCAAGGAGAAGGCGGACCCCGACAAGTTCGCCGAGCTGGAGGTCCGCTCCCTCACCGGTACCGGCGCTCACTGAGACCGTCCGCACACCCAGCGTGGCCGCGTCGTACTTCCCTACGACGCGGCCACGCATGCTCTCGTCCGTTCGGGCACGACTGGATGTAACACGCGTCGCGTAGGCTCGATTCATCGAAACCTCTATCGAAACCTCTACGGATCCGGACAAGGGGAGGGGGCCCACAGTGCTTCTCGACACCTACGGCCGCGTGGCCACTGACCTGCGTGTTTCGCTCACCGACCGGTGCAATCTGCGGTGTACCTACTGCATGCCCGAAGAGGGCCTCCAGTGGCTCGGCAAGTCCGATCTGCTCAGCGACGACGAAATCGTCCGCCTGATCCGCATCGCCGTCACCCAGCTCGGCATCACCGAGGTCCGCTTCACCGGCGGCGAGCCGCTGCTGCGCCCCGGCCTGGTCGGGATCGTCGAGCAGTGCGCGGCCCTGGAGCCCCGCCCCCAGATGTCCCTCACCACCAACGGCATCGGCCTCAAGCGCACCGCACAGGCCCTGAAGGCCGCCGGCCTGGACCGGGTGAACGTTTCCCTGGACACCCTGCGGCCCGAGGTCTTCAAGACCCTCACCCGCCGTGACCGCCACAAGGACGTCATCGACGGCATGGCCGCGGCACGCGAGGCCGGTCTGACCCCCGTCAAGGTCAACGCGGTCCTGATGCCCGGGCTGAACGACGACGAGGCCCCCGACCTGCTGGCCTGGGCCGTGGAGAACGAGTACGAGCTCCGCTTCATCGAGCAGATGCCGCTCGACGCCCAGCACGGCTGGAAGCGCGAGGGCATGATCACCGCCGGTGACATCCTCCAGTCGCTGCGGACCCGTTTCACGCTCACCGAGCAGGGCGCCGACGAGCGCGGCTCCGCCCCGGCCGAGCGCTGGGTGGTCGACGGCGGCCCGGCCACCGTCGGCGTCATCGCCTCGGTCACCCGCCCCTTCTGCGGAGCCTGCGACCGTACGCGGCTCACGGCCGACGGCCAGGTCCGCACGTGCCTGTTCGCCACCGAGGAATCGGACCTGCGGGGCGCGCTGCGCTCGGGGGCCCCGGACGAGGAGATCGCCCGGCTGTGGAAGGTGGCGATGTGGGGCAAGAAGGCCGGGTCCGGTCTCGACGACCCGTCCTTCCTACAGCCCGACCGCCCCATGTCGGCGATCGGCGGCTGAGAACCCCCGGACGGTCAGCGCGGGCGTTCCGAGCCCTCCGGCTGGACCCACGCGTCGAGCTCCACCACGTCTTTGAGGAAGCCGCGGACCCCCAGGAACCGGGAGAGGTGTTCGCGGTGCTCCTCGCACGCCAGCCAGGTCTTGCGGCGCTCCGGCGCGTGCAGCTTCGGGTTGTTCCACGCCAGCACCCAGACGGCCGCGTCGCGGCAGCCCTTGGCGGAACAGGTGGGGGTTTCGGTATCAGGGGAGGTCACGCCTCAACCCTACAAACCGCCGGAACGGAAAGGCGACGCCGAGCAGCCACGGGGGGAGCTGCCCGGCGTCGGTCCGTCGCTCCGACGGGGGATGCGGAGCGCGTAGGCAGTATGTCACGCAGGACCCGGTACGGTGCACCGGAACTTCATGATTGATCTGAGCTTTTCCTGAGGTTTCCCGCGTCCAGCGCAGGCCGCACGGGAGCCGGGATGAAGTGCGAGGGCAACGAGGGGGCCGACTCGCGTCCCGCGTTGGCGATGACCACGGCGACGTACGGCAGCAGGGCGCCCGCGATCAGCGTCACGACCGCCACCGGCCGCTGCACGTTCCACAACAGCACCGTGGCGATGACCGACACGGTCCTGATGAGCATCGAGACGACGTAGCGGCGCTGACGGCCCCGCACGTCCTCGGCGAGCCCCATCCGCGCGCCGGTGATCCGGAAGACCTCGGTCCCGTTCCGCTTCTGCCGCTTGGTCCGCTCCATGCTCCACCACCCGATCACCCGCCGGACACTTCCCGGCCCGGACCCTCCCACGGTACGCCGCAGTCCCGGCCGACAGGAGAGCGGGTTCCCCCGAACAGCACGGCCCGACATGCGCGCCGTGCCGGACGGGCCGAGACTGGGCCCACGTGCGCACAACGCGCTGTGAGGAGGCTCGACATGCATTGGTTGTGGGCGATCATCGTCGGTTTCGTGCTGGGCCTGATAGCCCGGGCCATCCTGCCGGGCAAGCAGCACCAACCCCTGTGGCTGACCGCGCTCATGGGCATCATCGGCGGTGTCCTCGGCAACGCCGTCGCCACCTGGATCGGGGTGGCCGAGACCCGGGGCATCGACTGGACCCGCCACCTGCTCCAGCTCGCGGGGGCGATCGTCCTCGTCGCGCTCGGCGAGATGGTCTACAAGGCGATGCGCGGCGGCAGGCGCGAGATGACCTAGCGGCGCGCCCGGAACGCGGCGGAGGGACCGGCCCGACGGCCCCCCGGCAAGAGCCGGGAGAGCGTCCGTACCGGCCCCTCCGCCGCGTTCCGCAAGGGGCGCCCGGCCCGGAGCCGTCAGGCCCCGCAGCCGCACGGCCCCGGACCCGTCAGACATGCGGCCCTCGAACCCGTCAGGCATGCGGCCGTCGAACCGTGAGGCATGCGGCCCCGGACCCGTCAGGCGCCGGTGACCTCCACCGCCGCCAGGTTCTTCTTGCCGCGGCGCAGCACCAGCCAGCGCCCGTGCAGCAGGTCCTCCTTGGCGGGGACCGCGTCCTCGGCCGTCACCTTCACGTTGTTCACGTAGGCGCCGCCCTCCTTCACGGTCCGCCGGCCGGCCGACTTGCTCGCGACCAGGCCCGTCTCCGCCAGCAGGTCCACGACCTGGCCGAGCTCCGCCACCCGGGCGTGCGGCAGTTCCGACAGGGCCGCGGCCAGGGTGGCCTCGTCCAGCTCCGCCAGGTCGCCCTGCCCGAACAGCGCCTTCGACGCGGCGATCACGGCGGCGCACTGGTCGGCGCCGTGCACCAGCGTGGTCAGCTCCTCCGCCAGCGCCCGCTGCGCGGCACGCGCCTGGGGCCGCTCGGCGGTCTGCGCCTCCAGGGCCTCCAGCTCCTCACGGCTCTGGAAGGACAGGATCCGCATGTAGGTGGAGATGTCGCGGTCGTCCACGTTCAGCCAGAACTGGTAGAACGCGTACGGCGTGGTCATCTCCGGGTCGAGCCAGACGGCTCCGCCCTCGGTCTTGCCGAACTTGGTGCCGTCCGCCTTGACCATCAGCGGGGTCGCCATCGCGTGCACGACCGCGCCCGGCTCGACCCGGTGGATCAGGTCGAGGCCGGCGGTCAGGTTGCCCCACTGGTCGGAGCCGCCCTGCTGGAGCACGCAGCCGTGCCGCCGGTACAGCTCCAGGAAGTCCATGCCCTGGAGCAGCTGGTAGCTGAACTCCGTGTAGCTGATGCCCTGGTCGGACTCCAGCCGCTTGGCGACCGAGTCCTTCGTCAGCATCTTGTTGACGCGGAAGTGCTTGCCGATGTCCCGCAGGAACTCGATGGCGGACATGCCCGCCGTCCAGTCCAGGTTGTTGACCAGGACCGCCGCGTTCTCGCCCTCGAAGGACAGGAACGGCTCGATCTGCGACCGCAGCCGGTTCACCCACTCCGCGATGACCGCGGGATCGTTCAGGGTGCGCTCGGCGGTCGGGCGCGGGTCGCCGATCTGACCGGTGGCCCCGCCGACCAGCGCCAGCGGCCGGTTCCCGGCCAGCTGGAGCCGGCGCATGGTGAGCACCTGGACCAGGTGTCCCACGTGCAGCGAGGCCGCGGTCGGGTCGTAGCCGCAATAGAACGTGACGGGACCGTCCGCGAAGGCCTTGCGCAGCGCTTCTTCGTCCGTGGACTGGGCGAAGAGCCCGCGCCACTTCAGTTCGTCGACGATGTCCGTCACGGTCTCTCGACTCCTTACGTTCTGTGGAAATGCCGTGCTCAGTCTAGGTGGGTCAGACGCCCTTGCTCACCGAACTCATGTTGAAGTCCGGGATGCGGACAGCGGGCATCGCGGCGCGCGTGAACCAGTCGCCCCACTCGCGCGGCAGGGTCTTCTCGGTCCGGCCCGCCTCCGAGGCCCGCGACAGCAGGTTTACGGGCGACTCGTTGAACCGGAAGTTGTTCACCTCTCCCACGACCTGCCCGTTCTCCACCAGGTAGACCCCGTCCCGGGTCAGACCCGTGAGCAGCAGGGTGGCCGGGTCGACCTCGCGGATGTACCAGAGGCAGGTCAGCAGCAGCCCGCGCCCGGTGTCCGCCACCATCTCCTCGAGCGACCTGTCGCCACCGCCCTCCAGGATCAGGTTCCCGAAGGCCGGGGACAGCGGCAGGCCGGTCAGGGCCGCGCTGTGCCGGGTCGTGGTCAGCCGGGCCAGCTCGCCGTTGCGGATCCACTCGGTCGCGGGGACCGGCAGGCCGTTGTCGAACACCGAGGCGTCGTCCCCGGAGCTGTGCGCGATGACGAACGGCGCGGACTCCAGGCCCGGCGCGTTCGGGTCGCTGCGCAGCGTCAGCGGGAGCTCGGACAGCCGGTCGCCGACCCGGGTGCCGCCGCCGGGCTTGGAGAAGACCGTCCGGCCCTCGGCCGCGTCCCGGGCCGCCGCCGACCACATCTGGTAGATCAGCAGGTCCGCCACGGCCGTCGGCGGCAGCAGCGTCTCGTACCGGCCGGCGGGCAGCTCGATCTTCCGCTCCGCCCAGCCGAGGCGTACGGCGAGCTCCGCGTCCAGGACGGTCGGGTCCACGTCCTTGAAGTCGCGGGTGGCGCGGCCGGCCCAGGCGGAGCGCTGCCGGTCCGGGGACTTGGCGTTGAGCTCCAGGGTGCCCTTGGGCTGGTCGTGGCGCAGGCGCAGGCCCGTGGAGGTGGCGACGTACGTGGAGACCAGCTCGTGGTTGGCGAAACCGTACAGCTCGCGGTCACCCGCGCGGGCCCGGGCGAAGGCCTCGCCGAGGGCCGGGGCGAAGTCCGTGAACACCGCCGAAGAGGTCTCGGCCGGGGCGTCGGTGAAGTCCGGCGAGGCCGGGGTCCCCGTCACCAGCGGCTGGGCGTCCTCGGCGGGACCGGCCCCGCGCGCCGCCGCCTCGGCGGCGCGCACCAGCGGCTCGAGGTCCTCGGCGGTGACGGCGGAGCGCGAGACGACCCCCGAGGCCGTCCCCTCCTTGCCGTCGACCGTGGCGATGACCGTCAGGGTCCGGCCGCGGGTCACGCCGTTCGTGGTGAGCGCGTTGCCCGCCCAGCGCAGGTTGGCGGTGGACTGCTCGTCGGCGATGACGATGCACCCGTCGGCCGTGGACAGCTCCAGGGCCCGCTCGACGATCTCGTGGGGCTTGTTCGATCGAATCGACGAGGTCATCGTCCGGCCTCCTGCGTGGTGTTCAGGATGTTCACGTCGCGGAACAGGGCGGACGGGCAGCCGTGCGAGACCGCCGCGACCTGGCCCGGCTGGGCCTTTCCGCAGTTGAAGGCGCCGCCCAGGACATAGGTCTGCGGACCGCCGACCTTCTCCATCGAGCCCCAGAAGTCGGTGGTCGTGGCCTGGTACGCGACGTCGCGCAGCTGCCCGGCCAGCTTGCCGTTCTCGATGCGGAAGAACCGCTGGCCGGTGAACTGGAAGTTGTAGCGCTGCATGTCGATCGACCAGGAGCGGTCGCCGACCACGTAGATCCCGCGCTCCACCCCGCCGATCAGGTCCTCGGTGGACAGTCCGCCGGGATCCGGCTGGAGCGACACGTTCGCCATGCGCTGGACGGGCACGTGCCCGGGGGAGTCGGCGTAGGCGCAGCCGTTGGAGCGGCCGAGGCCGGTCAGCTTCGCGATCCTGCGGTCCAGCTGGTAGCCGACCAGGGTGCCGTCCTTGACCAGGTCCCAGCTCTGCGCCTCGACGCCCTCGTCGTCGAAGCCGACGGTGGCCAGGCCGTGCTCGGCGGTGCGGTCACCCGTCACGTTCATGATCGGGGAGCCGTACTTGAGCGTGCCGAGCTGGTCGAAGGTCGCGAAGGAGGTGCCCGCGTACGCCGCCTCGTAGCCCAGCGCCCGGTCGAGCTCGGTGGCGTGGCCGATGGACTCGTGGATGGTCAGCCACAGGTTCGAGGGGTCCACCACCAGGTCGTAGCGTCCGGCCTGCACGCTCGGCGCCTTCATCTTCTCGGCGAGCAGCGCGGGGATCTGCTCCAGCTCGGAGTCCCAGTCCCAGCCGGTGCCGGTCAGGTACTCCCAGCCGCGCCCGGCGGGCGGGGCGATGGTGCGCATCGAGTCGAACTCGCCGGTGGTCGCGTTGACGGCGACGGCCGTGAGCTGCGGGTGGAGCCGGACCCGCTGCTGCGTGGTCGTGGTGCCCGCCGTGTCCGCGTAGAACTTGTTCTCGTGCACCGCCAGCAGCGAGGCGTCCACGTGCGCGACGCCCTCGGCCGCCAGCAGCCGCGCGCTCCAGTCGGCGAGCAGCGCCGCCTTCTCCGCGTCCGGCACCTCGAAGGGGTCCACGTCGTAGGCGGAGATCCAGGTCCGGTCCGCGTGCACCGGCTCCGCGGCCAGCTCCACGCGCTCGTCGGAGCCGGCCGCCTTGATCACCTGGGCGGACAGCTTGGCCATGGCGACGGCCTGCGAGGCCACCCGGGCCGCGGCGTCCATGGTCAGGTCCACGCCGGAGGCGAAGCCCCAGCTGCCCCCGTGCACCACGCGCACCGCGTACCCGAGGTCGGTGGTGTCGGATCCGCCGGAGGGCTTGGCGTCCCGCAGCCGCCAGGAGGCGCTGCGGATCCGCTCCAGCCGGAAGTCGGCATGCTCGGCGCCCAGCGCGCGGGCCCGGGCGAGCGCCGCGTCGGCGAGCGCCCGCAAGGGAAGCGCGGTGAAGGCCGCGTCGATGGAATGGGGCACGGAATTCCTCCGGGGGTCGGGGCCGGTCTCCCCGATCATGTCGCGCCCGGGGCGGTCGTGCCTACACCTTTCTGTAGGGATTCGACAGAGCCCGTAGCAAGGCCCTGTCGGAGGTCGATTCTCCGTACGAGGGATGCGGCCTATAGGTTTTCGGTATTCAGACCGCTAGCGAAAGGGTGATCCGTTGAGCCGCTCGGTTCTCGTCACCGGAGGAAACCGGGGCATCGGCCTCGCCATCGCCCGCGCCTTCGCGGAGGCCGGAGACAAGGTCGCGATCACGTTCCGCTCGGGGGAGCCGCCGCAGGCGCTCACCTCGCTCGGCGTCCTGGCGGTCCGCTGCGACATCACCGACTCCGAGCAGGTGGAGCAGGCCTACAAGCAGATCGAGGAGGCGCACGGCGCGGTCGAGGTGCTGGTGGCCAACGCCGGCATCACCAAGGACACGCTGCTGATGCGGATGACCGAGGAGGACTTCGCCTCGGTCGTCGACACCAACCTCACCGGCACCTTCCGCGTGGTCAAGCGCGCGAACCGGGGCATGCTCCGGGCCAAGAAGGGCCGCGTCGTCCTGATCTCCTCGGTCGTCGGCCTGCTCGGCTCGGCGGGTCAGGCCAACTACGCCGCCTCCAAGGCCGCGCTCGTCGGCTTCGCCCGTTCGCTCGCCCGCGAGCTGGGCTCCCGCAACATCACCTTCAACGTGGTCGCCCCCGGCTTCGTCGACACGGACATGACCAAGGTCCTCACCGACGAGCAGCGTGCGGGCATCGTGGGCCAGGTGCCGCTCGGCCGCTACGCGCAGCCCGAGGAGATCGCGGCGGCCGTGAGCTTCCTGGCGTCCGACGACGCCGCGTACATCACCGGAGCCGTCATTCCCGTTGACGGCGGATTGGGCATGGGTCACTGATCACCATGAGTGGAATCCTCGAGGGCAAGCGCGTCCTCATCACCGGCGTGCTGATGGAGTCCTCCATCGCGTTCCACACCGCCAAGCTGGCGCAGGAGCAGGGCGCCGAGGTCATCCTCACGGCGTGGCCGCGGCCGTCGCTGACCGAGCGCATCGCCAAGAAGCTCCCCAAGCCGGTCAAGGTGATCGAGCTCGACGTCACCAACGACGAGCACCTGGCCCGCCTGGAGGGCCTCGTCCGCGACGAGCTCGGCGGCCTCGACGGCGTCGTCCACTCGATCGGCTTCGCCCCGCAGGACGCCCTCGGCGGCAACTTCCTGAACACGCCGTTCGAGTCGGTGGCCACCGCCATGCACGTCTCGGCCTTCTCGCTGAAGTCGCTGACCATGGCCTGCAAGCCGCTGTTCCCGGCGGAGGGCGCGGCCGTCGTCGGCCTCACCTTCGACGCGCAGTTCGCCTGGCCGCAGTACGACTGGATGGGCCCGGCCAAGGCCGCCCTGGAGGCCACCAGCCGCTACCTCGCCCGAGACCTGGGCAAGGAGAACATCCGCTGCAACCTGGTCTCGGCCGGCCCGCTCGGCTCCATGGCCGCGAAGTCCATCCCGGGCTTCTCCGACCTGGCCGACACCTGGAACCACCGCTCCATGCTGGAGTGGGACATGAGCGACCCGGAGCCCACCGGCCGCGGTGTCGTCGCGCTGCTGTCGGACTGGTTCCCGAAGACCACCGGCGAGATCGTCCACGTGGACGGCGGTCTGCACGCGATGGGTGCCTGACGGCACTCCCGTCCGTCTCGGCGGCGGCCGCGCTTCCCTTCCCGGGAGGCGCGGCCGCCGCCGTTTGCGCGTGTTCGCTCGGATGTCCACCGGCTGATCGGATCTTCCCGAGTCGAAAACCCGGACAGATGCCTGCAAACTGGCCAAGTCGGGATCTTCCCGGCTCCTGCGGGGAGGAGGTACGGGATGCGCGCGAGACCGAGCGGAGCGGTATCGCTGCTGGTCACCTCGGTGGTCCTGACCGCACTCCTGGGCCCGGGAGCCGTCGCGCAGAGCGCCCCCGACGAGCCCGCGCCCGGCCCCGAAGCCGTCGCCCCGGCCCTGGTGGACTTCTCCGACATCCCCGTGGAGCCACCCGTACAGCCCGCCCGAACCCCGGCCCGGGAGCTCTTCGGCGCCGACTGCGACACCGAGATCAGCGGCTCACAGGTGACGGCGAACTGCCACAACAGCTACCCGGAGACCGACCTGGTGCGACTGCACGTCGAGTGCGACCGCTGGTGGGACCTGGACGGCGACGGCGCCCCCGTGGCCGTCGGCCCGGCCGGACGCGTCGAGCTCGCCGGCCGCTGCTGGAAGGAGGTCCGCTCGGCCTGGGTCAGCCACGAGCGGCCCTGAGCGGCCGGCCGGGGGCGGCCGCGGGTCTCAGCCGGCGTCCTTGCCGAGGCAGGCGAAGGGGTAGCCCGCCGCCTCCGAGGCGGCCGCGTCCCCGTCGCCCCGCCGGATCGCCTCGATCAGCCGGGCGTGGTCCAGGTGCGCCGACGGGTGCAGCTCGGTGCCCACGTCCGTCCGCAGCCAGTCCGCCACCAGATCGCCGAGGTCCGCGTACAGCCCGATCAGCACCTCGTTGTGCGAGGCCGTCACCACCGCCATGTGCAGGCTCACGTCCGCCGCCACGAACACCTCCGCGTCCCCTCCCGCCCAGGCCTCCTCGCGCCGCGCGAGCAACGCGTCCAGCTGGACCAGGTCCCGCTCGGTCCGCCGCTCCGCAGCCAGCCGCGCCGCCGAGGACTCCAGCGTCGAGCGCAGCTCCGCGATGTGCCGGGGGTCGGCCCCGGCGAAGCGGCGGTGCATCACGCCGGCCAGCTCGCTGGTGGCGAGCACGTACGTGCCCGAGCCCTGCCGGATGTCGAGCAGGCCGTTGTGCGCCAGCGCCCGGACGGCCTCGCGCACGGTGTTGCGCGCGACCCCGAGCAGCTCCACCAGCTCCGGCTCGGTCGGGATGCGGGAGCCGACCGGCCACTCGCCGGAAGTGATCTGGTTCCGCAGCTGGGCGATCACCTGGTCCACGAGCGCGGAGCGCCGGGGTGAGGTCAGCGGCATGGGTTCCCCTCGATGGTGACTGGACAACCAATCATCCCATGATTCTATGATGGTTGAATGTCCGACGATGAAATCAAGATCCTCGATCGTCCCGCCGGGGGCCACAAGCCCGTACGGCAGACCCCGGAGGAGGCCGGAGCCGCAGCAGAGCACGGCGCGGCAGCCGGCCCCACCGCCCGCGGCACAGCGCAGCCGGCCTGGCTCGGTCCGGTCCTCGTCGTCGGCATCGTGCTCGCCGCGCTCAACCTGCGGCCCGCCATCACCAGCCTCGGCGCCCTCTTCGAGGAGACCCGCACGGGCCTCGGCATGAGCGGCACCGTCGCCGGACTGATCACCTCCGTCCCCGCCCTGTGCTTCGCCGTCTTCGGCGTCACCGCGCCCCGGCTCTCCCGCCGCTTCGGACCCGCCGCCGTGATCTGCGCCGGTATGGCCGCCGTCGCCGCGGGCCTGCTGATACGCCCCTTCGCGAACAGCGCCGCCGCTTTCCTCGCCGCCAGCGCCCTGTCCCTGGCCGGCATAGCCCTGACCAACGTCCTGCTCCCGGTGATCGTCAAGCGCTACTTCCCGGACCGGGTCGGCACCATGACCGGCCTGTACTCCATGGCGCTGGCCGCCGGCACCTCGCTCGCCGCCGCCGCGACCGTCCCGCTGACCGAGGCCCTGGGCGGCAGCTGGCGCACCGGCCTGCTGATGTGGGCCGTGCTCGCGCTGGCCGCCGTACTGCCCTGGCTGCCCATCGCCCGCGCAGCGCGGCGCGCGGCCCGGGCCGAACGGGCCGCGGCCGCCGGATCCGCCGCGGAGGCCGGCGTACGGGCCGACACCGGCCCCCGGATCGTCCGCAGCCGCACCGCCTGGGCCCTTGCCTGCTACTTCGGCCTCCAGGCCACCGGTGCGTACATCACCATGGGCTGGCTCCCGCAGATCTTCCGCGACGCCGGGGTCTCCCCGTCCACCGCCGGCGTGCTGCTCGCCGTCACCATGGTCATGGGCGTCCCGCTCGCCTTCGTCATCCCCGGCCTGGCCGGCCGGATGAAGAACCAGGGCCTCATCGCCGCGGTCCTCGGCCTCTTCGGCCTCACCGGCTACCTCGGGCTCTTCCTCGCGCCCGCCGCAGGCGCCTGGGCCTGGGCGCTCCTGCTCGGCGTGTCCAACTGCGCCTTCCCCCTGGTCATCACCCTGATCGGACTGCGCGCCAAGTCCCCGGCCGGCGTCGTCAAGCTCTCCGCATTCGCCCAGAGCACCGGCTACCTCATCTCCATCCCGGGCCCCCTGGTCATCGGCGCGCTCTACCAGCACAGCGGCGGCTGGGACCTGCCGCTGGCCCTCATGGCCGGACTGCTCGTCCCGCAGATCGCCCTGGGCGTCCTGGCCGGCCGGGACCGCACGATCGAGGACGAATGCGGCATGCGAGACTGACCGGCATGTCGCCCGTACTCGAACCCGACCCGCAGCACGGCCACAGGAAGCTCGGCCTCGTGCTCGGCGCGATGCTCGTCGTGACCGTGATCATCTCCGTCATCGCCACGGTCGCCTCCCCCTGAGGCACGGCCGGGTAGGGACAACCCCACCCACCCCTAGGGGGCCAGGGTCAGGGTGATCTGGGGTGTGACCCGGATGGGAAGCACTCCTTCGAATCCATAGGTTCGAAGGAGCGAGCCCGTCCCGTCAGCACCCCGGAGGCGGCCATGTCGGCCCCCACGCACTCCCGCACCCTCCCGCCCGGCCCCCGGGCGGCCGTCGCCCCCCGAACCGCGGCTGCCCCCCAGGCCGTGCGCGGCCCCCGGGCCGCCGCCCCCCGTTCGGTGGCCGGCCCGCGGCACGGCGCCGACGCCCGCCTGCACTGGTGGGCGCTGGCCCTGCCCGCCCTCGCCTTCGGTCTGCTGCTGCTCCTCCTGGCCGGATCGGGCGAGGCCCACGCCGCCGCCGGCGAGGCCACCGGACTGCTCCACGTCACCCAGCAGCTGCTGCGCGCCGTCGGCTGAACGGGCGTGCGCCGGGGTGCGCCGGGCCGTGCCCCACCACCGGGCACGGGCCCTCAACACCCTGCGCCCCGTGGCCCGTTTCATGCGAAGCTGGGAGCCATGAGCGCCGACACACCCCGCAGGATCGCCCTCCTCCGGCACGCCAAGGCCGACTGGCCGCAGGTGTCCGACCACGACCGCCCGCTGGCGGAACGCGGCCGCGCCGAGGCGGCGGCCGTCGGTCTGAAGCTGGCCGAAACCGGTATCACCTTCGACCTGGCCCTCTGTTCCACCGCCGCCCGCACCCGCGAGACCTGGAAGGTCGCCGTACAGGAACTGCCGCACCGGCCGAAGACCCACTACGAAGAGCGGCTCTACGAGGCCTCGCCGGGCGAGCTCATCGCCCTGCTGAACGAGACCCCCGACGAGGTCCACGACCTCCTGCTCATCGGCCACAACCCCGGCATGCACGCCCTCGCCGACGTCCTGTCCGGCCGCGCGCAGGACGACACCCTGGCGCGGATGGGCCGGAGCGGCTTCCCCACCGGAGCCCTCGCCCTGGTCTCCTTCACCGGACCGTGGAAGTCCCTGGAGCCCGGCGTCGGCACCCTGCTCGACTTCTGGACCCCCAAGGAGCACTGACCGGGGGAGCGCGTACGGGAGGGCCCCGGCGGCCGGTGCGGCTGCCGGGGCCCTTCCGCGTCGTACGGCGGCTGCCGGGGCCTCAGGCCAGGTCGGCGGCCTCGATCTCCTCACGGGTGATCCCGAGCAGGAACAGCACCGCGTCCAGGAACGGCACGTTCACCGCGGTGTGCGCGGCCTCGCGGACCACCGGCTTGGCGTTGAAAGCCACGCCCAGCCCGGCCGCGTTCAGCATGTCCAGGTCATTGGCGCCGTCGCCGATGGCCACCGTCTGGGACAGCGGCACCTCGGCCTCCGCGGCGAAGCGGCGCAGCAGCCGGGCCTTGCCCGCCCGGTCCACGATCTCGCCGGTCACCCGGCCGGTCAGCTTCCCGTCGACGATCTCCAGGGTGTTGGCGGAGGCGAAGTCCAGCCCCAGCCGCTCCCGCAGATCGTCCGTCACCTGGGTGAACCCGCCGGAGACCACGCCCACCTGGTAGCCGAGCCGCTTCAGGGTGCGGATCAGGGTCCGGGCGCCGGGGGTCAGCTGCACCTCGGCGCGGACCTTGTCCACGACGGAGGCGTCCAGCCCCGCCAGCAGCGCCACCCGGGCGTGCAGCGACTGCTCGAAGTCCAGCTCGCCGCGCATGGCCCGCTCGGTGACCTCGGCGACCTCGGCCTCGCACCCGGCGTGCGCGGCGAACAGCTCGATGACCTCGTCCTGGATCAGGGTGGAGTCCACGTCCATGACGACCAGGCGCTGGGCCCGGCGGTGCAGACCGGCCGACACGACGGCCACGTCCACGCCGATGTGCGCGGCGGCCGTCGCCAGCGCGGTGCGCAGCGGCTCGGTCCCGCAACCGGAGACGGCGAATTCCACGGCGGTGACCGGGTACTTGGCGAGCCGGAAGATACGGTCGATGTTGCCGCCGGTCGCGGTGATCCGGGCGGCGATGGCCGCCGTGGACTCGGCGGTCAGCGGGTGCCCGAGCACGGTGACGTGGGACCGGCCGCTGCCGCGCGGACGGTTGTCGCCGGTGCCGGACAGGATCTCGGCCTGGAGCTTGAGCGATTCGGCCCAGCTGTGGACGGTGGCCCGCAGCTCGCCTTCGGTGCCGACGGTCGGCTTGGTGACGAGGGCGCACAGGACGATGCGGCCACGGGTGACGACCTGCTCGATGTCGACGACGTCGACGGAGTAGGCGGCGAGGGTGTCGAACAGCCCGGCGGTGATCCCGGGACGGTCCTTGCCGAAGATCTTGACGAGGAGGGTGGGGACGTCGGAGGTCTGCGATGCGCTCATGGTGCTCTCACCGTATCTTCCCGTCCCGCAGGACAGGACCCCCGTCCCACCTCTTGAACGTGCGGCCCGCACGGGCGGGCGCCGACGGAGGCCGGGGCGCCCGCCCGTGCGGCGTCCCGCGCACCCCCTCACCGCCGCCCGGTCACCGCCCCCCGGGTGGCTTCGGCGGCTTCGGCGGCGGCGGAGCCCCCGGCGGGGGAGGCGGCGTGAACGGGGGCCGGCGGGGCGGCTCGGGCGGGCGGGGCGGCCTCGGCGGGATGCCGGTGACCGTCACGTCCCAGGAGACGTCCGGATCCGGGTACGGGTGGGACCGGCCCGGCGGCGGCCCCTGGCCGTACGAGGCCGTCGGCGCCCCCGGCTCGGGCCACGCCGGGCCGGGCCCCGCCCCGGACGACGGACTCTGCCGAGGACCCGGCCACGCCGGGCGGGCGACCGTGCCGGGGCCCGGCGCCGTCCCCGGCGGGGGGACCCGGCGGCGAGGGGCCGACAGCGCCCCGAGGGCGCCGGCCACCGCGCCCCAGGCCGCGCCCAGCACCAGGGCCACGGGAGCGGACCCGCGCAGCTCGACCCCCGCGTCCACCGCGTCCACCCCGAGCACCGCGAGGGACGCGTCCGCCGACAGGGCCGTCAGCCACACCAGCGCCGCCAGCGCCACCCCCGTCACGACCGACAGCCGCGCCGCACACCCGGCGGCCCGGCGCCCGGGCGTCCGTACGGCGGCCAGCAGGCCCGCCGAGAACAGCAGCAGCCCGGCCCCCGCCACCAGCAGCCAGACCCGTCCGTCGTACTCCGCGAGGCGGGCCACCGTCACCGGCTCGCGCGCGGAGCCCGCCAGCAGCGCGTCCAGCGGATCCGGCAGCAGCCGCGCGGGCGCCCCGGTGGCCCGGCCGGCCAGCGGGACGAACAGCCCCAGCAGCACCCCCGCCCAGGCGCCGTTCGGCGCGCCCAGCAGGGCCGCGCCCAGGACCCGCCCGGGATGCTCGTCGCCCAGCGCCGCCCACACCGCCGCGGCCAGGCCGGCCGCCACGGCCACCAGCAGCGCCGCCACCACCGCCGAGGCGGCCGGCCGCCACCGCGCGAGCCCCGCGGGCCCGCGCCGCGAAACCAGCAGCGCCACCGCGAGCACCACCGCCGCCCACACCGCCGCGGCCCGCAGGGTCGCCTCCGGCTCCACCGAGAACCCCACCCGCGCCCGCGCCTCGATCAGGTCCCCGATCCGGTCCGGGAGCAGCCCTCCGACGTCCCCGATCCCGGGCACCTCGACCGTGGCCGGAGTCTTCGGCAGCACGGCCCCGTCGAGCGTGACCACGTCGTGCCCGGCCCACGCCGCCACCCCCACCGCGGCGACGAACAGCGCCACGACCACCGCCGCCCGCGCCAGGAGTTCACCGGTGGGCGAGCCCTGCGCCCCCAGCGAGCGCAGGAACAGGTGGGCCAGCACCAGGGCTCCGGCCAGCGCCACCCCCAACGGCATGACGTCCAGCGAGGCTTCGGCGCCCGCCGCTGCGCCGGCCCCGCCGCCCGCCCCGAAGACCGACAGGTCGCCCGAGGGGAGCACGGTGCCGCCCACGGCCAGGACCACCACGGCCGCGGTCATCGCCCCCAGGGAGCCTCCCGCCGCGTCGGCGCCCAGCAGGTGCAGCCCGAGCGCGGCGGTCACCGACATCGCCAGCAGCGACCAGCCCGCGGCGGCGATGCCGGACATCAGGACGTCTCCCCAACGGATGCGGCGCATGAGCGGTCCCCCGAGGTGTGCCGAGCGGGACCCCGGGCGAGAAGTCCCGTATCTCACTCTCCGGGTGACTTTCGCCCCCGTCAACGGGCAGGCGTAGACGCCTCCGCAAGGCCCCGATTCCACATGTGGCCGCAGGCCTGAAATAGTTCCCCCGGATGTTCGCCATCCCTAGACTCCCTGACGTCATGGGGGATTCTCGGGGGACTTAAGTGGGGCTGGAGTGCCGGAACTCGTACTGGAATTGAATGGAAGGACCTGGACGCTCGATCCGTCCAGGTCGTACTCGCTGGGGCGCGACCCCCAGGGAGACGTGGTGATCGATGACGCGCGGGTGTCGTGGCGACACGCCACCATCAGCTGGAACGGCCGTGGTTGGGGCATCGAGGACCACGGCAGCACCAACGGCACGTATGTGCACGGCGCCCGGGTGCAGCAGGCCGAACTCGTGCCGGGCACGCCGGTCCACCTGGGCAACGCCACCGACGGCCCGCGGCTGAATCCCGTCGCCGCCGCGGCGCCCCAACCGGCCGTGGCCCAGCAGGCCCCGGCCCAGGCGCAGGCGGCGTACGCCCAGCCGCAGGCCCCGGCGTACCAGGCCCCGCAGCAGCAGTCCCAGCAGCAGCACTGGGAACAGCAGCCTCAGCAGGCGCACCTCCCGCACCAGCAGGGCGGCGGCCCCGCCGCGGGCCGCCCGGCGCAGGGGGCGGCCCCCCACCACGGGGGCGACCGCAGCCCGACGACGTTCCACCAGCTGTCGCTCGGTCACGTCATGCGGATCGGCCGTGCGCTGGAGAACGAGCTGGTGGTCTCCGACCTCCAGGTCTCCCGCCACCACGCCGAGTTCCGCGCGATGCCCGGCGGCCGCTTCGAGATCCACGACCTCGGCAGCCACAACGGCACCTACGTCAACGGCCAGCCGCTGGCCAAGTCGGGCAGCGCGCTGCTCGGCCCGAACGACATCGTCGGCGTCGGCCACTCGACGTTCCGCATCGTCGGGGACCGCCTCGAGGAGTTCGTCGACACCGGCGAGGTCTCCTTCTCGGCCCGCCACCTCACCGTCACGGTCGACGGCGGCAAGCAGATCCTCAAGGACGTCACCTTCGGCGTCCCGGAGAAGTCCCTGATCGGCGTCATCGGCCCGTCCGGCTCCGGAAAGTCGACCCTGCTCAAGGCGCTGACCGGCTACCGGCCCGCCGACCAGGGTGACGTCCTCTACGACAACCGCAACCTCTACAAGCAGTTCGCGGAGCTCCGCCAGCGCATCGGCCTGGTCCCGCAGGACGACATCCTGCACAAGGAACTGAAGGTCAGCACCGCCCTGAAGTACGCGGCCAAGCTGCGCTTCCCCGGCGACACCGCCGAGTCCGAGCGCGAGGCCCGCATCAACGAGGTGCTGCGCGAGCTCAAGCTCGACATCCACAAGGACAAGAAGATCACCTCGCTCTCGGGTGGTCAGCGCAAGCGCGTGTCCGTGGCCCTGGAGCTGCTCACCAAGCCCTCGCTGATCTTCCTGGACGAGCCGACCTCCGGCCTCGACCCGGGCATGGACCGCGACGTCATGCAGCTGCTGCGCGCGCTCGCCGACGACGGCCGCACGGTCCTGGTCGTGACCCACTCGGTCGCCGAGCTGGCCATCTGCGACAAGCTGCTGGTCATGGCCCCGGGCGGTTCGGTCGCGTACTTCGGTCCGCCGGACGAGGCGCTGAACTTCTTCGGCTACACCACGTGGGCGGACGTCTTCTCGGCCTTCGAGAACTACCGCGACTACGACTGGGCCGGCCGCTGGAAGGGCTCGCAGCACTACCAGCTGTACGCCGCCGACATCGACGCGGTCGCCCCGCAGTCCGTCGCGATGCCGTCGCCGCAGCAGATGCGCCCGCCCAAGCCGCAGGGCTGGGGCTCGCAGCTGTGGACGCTGATCCGCCGCTACGTCTCGGTGATCGCCTCCGACAAGGGCTTCATCGGCCTGATGCTGATCCTGCCCGCGGTCCTGGGCGTGGTCTCCACGGTCATCCCCGCGACCTTCGGCCTCGCGCCGCCGACGCCGCCGTCCCAGTTCAACGGCGACGCCGGCACGATCATGCTGATCCTCGCGGTCGGCATGTGCTTCTCCGGCGCCGCGAACTCGGTCCGCGAGCTGATCAAGGAACGTGTCATCTACGAGCGTGAGCGCGCGACGGGCCTGTCCCGGTCGGCGTACCTCATGTCGAAGGTGATCGTCCTCGGCGTCATCACGGCCATCCAGGGCGTGATCATCTGCGGGATCGGCTTCGCCCCCCGCGACCTGCCCGTCGAGGGCCTGCTGATGCCGCCGGCCGTCGAGCTCTGCGTGTCGGTCATCGCGCTCGGCTTCACCTCGATGATGTTCGGCCTGGTGATCTCCTCGCTGGTGAAGACCGCCGAGAAGACCATGCCGCTGCTGGTCATGTTCGCGATCGTCCAGGTCGTCTTCACCGGCATCCTCTTCCAGGTCTACGACTCCCCGGGCCTGGAGCAGTTCGCCTGGCTGATGCCGTCCCGCTGGGCCGTCGCCGCCGCCGGAACCACGCTGAACCTCGGCAAGCTCATGCCGCCGTGGGACCGCGACAACCCGACCAACACGGACCCGCTCTGGGACGCAACGGTCGGCCAGTGGAGCCTCAACATCATCATCCTGCTGCTCCTCGGCATCGCCTGCGGCTTCGCGGTACAGCGCCTCCTGCGCCGCCACGAGCCCGAGGTCATGCGCGCCGGCAAGTAGAGGGCTTGTCCCAGCGCGGAAAACGCCCGAGGGCGGCACCCGGTACTCCGGGTGCCGCCCTCGGGCGCATGGGGGACGGGATGCCGTCGGCGTCTTAGTAGGCGCTGTTGACGTTGTCCATCGAGCCGTAGCGGTCGGCCGCGTAGTTGCAGGCGGCGACGATGTTGGCGACCGGGTCGTACTGGTCGAACTTGGTGCCCTTGACGTGGTACGCCTTGAAGGTCGGGTAGATGACCTGGAGCAGACCCTTGCTGGGGATGCCGTTCTGGGCGTTGATGTCCCAGTTGTTGATCGCCATCGGGTTGCCGCTGGACTCACGCATGATGTTGCGGTGGATGCCGGCGTAGCTGCCCGGGATGCCCTCGCGCTTCATGATGAAGAGCGCTTCCTTGATCCAGCCGTCCAGGTTGTTCGCGAAGACGGGGGTGCGGGCGGCGGAGCGGCTCGCGGCCTCCTTCTGCTCGCGGGCCTTCTTCGCGGCGGCCTCGGCCTCGGCCTTGGCCTTGGCCGCGTCCTGCGCCGCCTTGTCGGCCGCCGCCTTGGAGGCGACGAGCTGCTGCGCGGAGAGGTGCTGCTGCACGGCCTTCGTCTGGGCGCCGTCGACGACCTTGGTCCAGGCGACGGGGGCGGCGGACAGCGTGTCGCCCTCCGCGGCGCCGGCCGGGACGAGGGAGAACGCGAGGGCGGCGGCGCCAAGGGTGGCGACACCGGCAAAGGACAGCTTGTGTGCCTTCGTCAGACGACTGTGACCGGGAGTGCTGGAAGCAGACATGGCGGGGCAACCTCTTCGAATCGCGGGAGCCGCAGGAAGGCGCCGCGTGGATCTGGGATCCGCGGCGCCGTGCGACGGGAGCAATTCTTAGCGGCGGCAAAATCGCCTGGCAAAGGTGTGACGTACGATCCCGCTTAGTGGATCAGGGGCGGGCGCCGAGGCCCGATTTCCGGCCCCGGCGCTACGCACACCCGCGCTGACAGCGTCTTTACCTGTCTACTAGGCAGCTTCGTAAGTGATGTGGGTCCTATGTGCGGGCTCACATCGAGCACGTAACGGTCTCACCATGCGTTGCTGGAGCAATGCATGGCGTGACCGGGCTCCTCCTTGAGTAGCAGATGCACGTCCCCGAACTCGTGCCACAGGCAGAGCCGGGCCGCCGCCTCCGCATACCCACGCCGTACGGCGGCACGCCCCGCGACCGCCTCCAGCATCAGCAGATGGGACGCCCCGGGCTCGTGGAGCCCGGTCAGCAGCCCGTCCACCACCCGCACCCCGCGCTCCGGCGTCACCACCAGGTCCGTCCAGCCGCGGGCCGCCCGCACCCGCCCCTGCGCGTCCGCGGCCGACTCCAGGGCCCGCACCGCCGTGGTCCCCACCGCGATCACCCTCCGGCCGGCCGCCCGCGCGGCGTTCACCAGCGACGCCGTGGCGGCAGGCACCTCGTACCGCTCCGGATAGGGCGGCTCGTGCGCCTCCGGCGAGGCCACGCCCGTGTGCAGGGTCAGCGGGGCCACCTGCACCCCCCTGCTGACCAGCCGCGTCACCAGCTCCGCGGTGAAGGGCCGGGCGGCGCTCGGCATCTCCGCCGAGCCCTCCCCGTCGGCCCCCGGCACCGCGAACACCGTCTGATAGGCCGACAGTGGCTGGTCCCGCTCCGTGTACGCGTACCGGATCGGCCGCCCGTGCCCCCGGAGCAGGCCCGGGACGTCCCGGGTGGAGGGCCGCGCCCACCACAGCCGGTCCGCCCCCGGGGACAGCGGCTCCTCCAGTACGAGGGCGTGCCCGCCCGGCAGCCGTACGACGGCCCCCGCGGGCCCCCCGGCCCGCGGCCGGGTCGCCCCCCGCCCGGCCGGCTCCCGCAGCTCCACCGCCCAGCGCCCGTCATCCCCGCGGGTCGAGAAGTGCACGACCACGCCCTCGCGGCCCAGCCGGCCGTCCACGGCCGCCGCCAGCGTGGCCGACGTGTTCACCACCAGGACGTCCCCGGCCCGCAGCAGCCCCGGCAGCTCCCGGAAGGCGCGCAGCGACACCTCCTCGCTCCCCCGGGAGACCAGCAGCCGTACGGAGTCCCGCCCCCGCCCGGGCCCGCGCTGTTCGGCCGGCACCCGGGCCGAAAGCTCAGGCGGAATGTCCCTTATATACAGACCGGTCTCGGGTAGGTGCAGACCGGTCTCGGGCGGCGCCGAGCGCCCGCTCACCGCTCGCCGCCCGTCCGGCCCGCCGCGAGGACATCGGCCGTGTACCGCCCGCTCGGCAGCCGCTCCGCCACCAGCCGCAGCAGCACGGGCGCCACCTCCTCCGGCGCGGGCAGCCCCGCCAGGTCCTCCCGGGGCTCGGCCGCCGCCATCATCCGCGTCCGCATCGAACCGGGGTCCGCCCACCAGACCCGCAGCCCCGGCTCCTCCACCGCCAGCACGCCCGACATCAGGTCCCCCGCCGCCTTCGTGGCCCCGTACGCCCCCCACGTCGCGTACGCCACCACCGCGGCGTCCGAGCTGATGTTCAGCACCGCCCCGGCTGCCGAGGCCCGCAGCAGCGGCAGCCCCTCCTGGACCAGGCCCAGCGCCCCGACCACGTTGACCTCGAAGGCCTCCCGCAGCCCGTCCAGCGGATGCACCGCCAGCGGTACCAGCGGCTCCGCCCCGAGCACTCCCGCGTTGTTCACCAGCAGGTCCAGGCCGCCCAGCTCCCGCGCGGCCGCCACCAGCGCCGCCCGGTGCTCCTTCGAGGACACGTCCCCCGCCACTGCCCTGACCCGCACCCCGGCCGCCTGCTCCAGCTCGCCGGCGGCCTCCTTCAGCGCCCCCGCACCCCGCGCGCTCAGCACCAGGTCCCAGCCCCGCGCCGCCAGCTCGCCGGCCAGCGCCCGCCCCAGCCCCCTCGACGCCCCTGTCACCACCGCGACCGACATGACCGCACCCCTCGCCTCGTTCCGGACCAGCAGATGCCCCCAACCTAGGAACCGGGCCCCGCCGCCGCTTCGGCCGCGAGCCCCACGCCCCCCGGTTCCTTGGACCTACGACCGCGGCCCGATCCCGCAGGTCACACCCCCGAGTACGGTGAGCGCATGCAGACCGGACCCCGCAGCGGCCTGGCGGCCGTCAGTACCGCGCTGCTCGCCATGAGCCGCCGCCTCGAGGTCCGCGACGTCCTGCGCACGATCGTCGTGTCGGCCCGCGAGCTCCTGGACGCCGAGTACGCGGCCCTGGGCGTCCCGGACGACCACGGCGGCTTCGCCCAGTTCGTCGTGGACGGCATCAGCGCCGAACAGTGGCGCCGCATCGGCCCCCTGCCCCGCCAGCACGGCATCCTCGCCGCGATGCTCCACCAGGACGGCCCCGAGCGGCTGGCCGACGTACGCCAGGACCCGCGCTTCGAGGGCTGGCCGGCCGCCCACCCCGAGATGTCCGACTTCCTCGGCCTGCCCGTCCGCGACGGCGAGGAGACCCTCGGCTGCCTCTTCCTCGCCAACAAGCAGCGCTCCCCGGGCGGCGGGCACGGCTTCACCGACGAGGACGAGGAACTCCTCTCCCTCCTCGCCCAGCACGCGGCGATCGCGCTCACCAACGCCCGGCTCTACGAGCGCAGCCGCGAGCTCACCATCGCCGAGGAGCGCTCCCGGCTCGCCCACGAGCTGCACGACGCCGTCAGCCAGAAGCTCTTCTCGCTGCGCCTCACCGCCCAGGCCGCCGCCGCCCTCGTGGACCGCGACCCGGCCCGCGCCAAGGACGAGCTCCAGCAGGTGGCCGCCCTCGCCGCGGAGGCCGCTGACGAACTGCGCGCCGCCGTCACCGAGCTGCGCCCGGCCGCGCTCGACGAGGACGGCCTCGTCGCCACCCTGCGCACCCAGGTCCAGGTCCTCGACCGCGCCCACGCCGCGCACGTCACCTTCACCTGTGACGGGGTACGGGCACTGCCCGCGACCCAGGAGGAAGCGCTCCTGCGGGTGGCCCAGGAAGCCCTGCACAACGCCCTGCGGCACTCGGGCGCCGACCGCGTCGAGGTGACCCTGGCCCGGAGCCCCGGCGGGGGAGCGGTCCTCCAGGTCGTCGACTCCGGCAAGGGCTTCGACCCCCAGAGCGTCCGCAGGGCGGGCCGTCACCTGGGCCTCGTCTCCATGCGGGACCGGGCGAGCGGCGTCGGCGGCCGGCTCACCGTGCACTCGGAGCCCGGCAAGGGCACCACGATCGAGATGGAGGTCCCCGGTGGCTGACGGCGCAGAACGCAGCCGAATCCGCGTCCTGCTGGTCGACGACCACCAGGTGGTCCGCCGGGGGCTGCGCACCTTCCTGGAGGTCCAGGAGGACATCGAGGTGGTCGGCGAGGCCTCCGACGGCGAGGAGGGCATCGCCCGCGCCGAGGAACTGCGGCCCGACGTGATCCTCATGGACGTCAAGATGCCGGGCACCGACGGCATCGAGGCACTGCGCAGGCTGCGCGAGCTGGCCAACCCGGCGCGGGTGCTGGTCGTCACCAGCTTCACGGAGCAGCGCACCGTGGTGCCGGCGCTGCGCGCGGGAGCGGCGGGGTACGTCTACAAGGACATCGACCCCGACGCCCTGGCCGGGGCCATCCGCTCCGTCCACGCCGGACACGTGCTCCTCCAGCCCGAGGTGGCGCAGGTCCTGCTCGCCCAGGAGGACCAGAGCGGTGCCGCGGGCCGGCCGGGCTCGCTGACGGACCGCGAGCGAGAGGTGCTCGGCCTCGTCGCGGACGGCCGGTCCAACCGGGAGATCGCCCGCGCGCTCGTCCTGTCCGAGAAGACGGTCAAGACGCACGTGTCGAACATCCTCATGAAGCTCGACCTCTCGGACCGCACCCAGGCGGCGCTGTGGGCGGTCCGGCACGGACTCGCCGAATGACCGGCGAAGATCGGACCGTCTCGTTCCGGTCAGAGATTCATACGGTCGGGTGTATGTCGCCCACATGGCGTATCCCGAGCGCCGGGTGACCGTTCTCCAGGGCGTGCCGCGACGGCTGGTCGCGGCGGACGTACTGGAGGACGAGAGCGTGAAGAACTTCAAGAAGGCCGCAGCCGTCACCATGATCGCGGGCGGCCTCCTCGCCGCCGGCGCGGGTGTCTCCTCGGCGCACGGCGGTGCGTCGGCGGAGGGCGAGGCCCTGAACTCGCCCGGCGTGGCCTCCGGGAACCTGCTCCAGGTCCCGGTCCACGTGCCCGTGAACGCGGTGGGCAACACCGCCACCGTGATCGGCCTGCTGAACGGCGCCTGGGGCAACACGGGCGTAAACGCCTGACCCCCTCCACCGGCCCCGCTTTCCCCCTCTCCCCGGAAAGCGGGGCCGCGCCACACCCCGCGAAGCCGGGCCCGGCCCGATCCGGCCCACGCAGCTCGCCGCCGGGGCGCGGCCCGATCCAGCTCACGCAGCTCGCCGCCGGGGCGCGGCCCGATCCAGCCCCGCCGGCGTCGAGGCGCGTGGCCTGGGGCGGAGCCCTCAGGGGCCCGGGCGCGGCCCGGCCCGCCCAGCTCACCGCCAGGGCGCCGGCCCGATCCAGCCCCGCCGGCGTTTGAGGCGCGGGGTCCGGGGCGGAGCCCCGGGGGCCAGGGCCCAGCCCAGCCCGCCCCGACCCGCCGAGCCAGGGCGCAGCCCACCCGGCAGCCCGACCCGCGACCTACCGGTCCCGGTCCCGCTCCCGCTCCTCCACCGCCGCGTTGTACGCCGCGACGAGCGCCCGCCGGGCCACCCGCTCCACCGGCCGCAAGGCCTCGGCCCGCGCCGCCATCTCCGAGGCGGCCACCGCACCCCCGTGCCCCTTCTCGTGCGCCAGCGACACCATCAGGTCCACCCGCTGCGCCAGCGCCAGCACCCGCACCGCCCGCGGCGGATACCCCGGCGCCAGCATCTCCTGCCCGGAGCCCTGCGCCCGCGCCCGGTACGCCGACAGCGCCGCCTCCGCGACCGGCCCCGACCCCGCCACGTCCAGCCGGGTCAGCACCACGGTCGCCTCGCGCAGCGCCTCCGCCAGCTCCCGCTCCGCCTCGCCGAGCGACGGCACGTCCGCCGGCGGCGCCTCCCGTACCGGCAGGCAGTGCCAGGTCACCGAGACGTGCACGTCACCCGCCGGGCCGGCCTCGGCCACCTCCGGCACCAGGCCCAGCGCAGCGCCCACGCACACCACCGCCTCCTGCGCGTCCAGCGCCCGCGCGTTGAACTCCGCGGGCCCGCTCAGCCCCAGCGGATGCCCCGGCGCCGGCAGCGCCACCCGCAGCCCGGTCACCCCCAGCGCCCGCAGCCGTCCCAGCGCCAGCGTGAGCCCGACCGGCCCCGCTTCCCCCGGCAGCCCCGCCACCCGGTGCACGGCGTCCTCGGCCACGATCGACAAAACGGCCTCATCGGGCGAAACCAGACCGGCCAGCAGAGCGTTCCCCCAGGCGGCCAGCCGCCCTGAACGTGGTTCGAAAAGCATCCCCCAACTCTACGGACCCACCCCCCGGCCCGGCCCCGGCCCCGGACCCCTCCCCGAGTGGCGTAGGTTTTCCCCTGGGGCTGCGCCTACAGGCGGCACAGACGAACCGACACTGCAAGGGGAGACAACGCGCTCATGAGCGATGTTCTGGAACTGGTGGACGTATCCGTGGTCCGCGAGGGCCGGGCTCTGGTGGACCAGGTCTCCTGGTCGGTGAAGGAGGGGGAGCGCTGGGTGATCCTCGGCCCCAACGGCGCCGGCAAGACCACGCTGCTGAACCTCGCCTCCAGCTACCTCTTCCCCACCAAGGGCGCCGCCTCCATCCTCGGCAGCACCCTCGGCAAGGTGGACGTCTTCGAGCTGCGCCCGCGCATCGGCATGGCCGGCATCGCCATGGCCGACAAGCTGCCCAAGCGCCAGACCGTCCTGCAGACCGTCCTCACCGCCGCCTACGGCATGACCGCCACCTGGCAGGAGGAGTACGAGGACGTCGACGAGCAGCGCGCCCGCGCCTTCCTCGACCGCCTCGGCATGACGGAGTACCTCGACCGGAAGTTCGGCACCCTCTCCGAGGGCGAGCGCAAGCGCACCCTGATCGCCCGCGCCCTGATGACCGACCCCGAGCTGCTGCTCCTCGACGAGCCCGCCGCCGGCCTGGACCTCGGCGGCCGCGAGGACCTCGTACGCCGCCTCGGCCGGCTCGCCCGCGATCCGCTCGCGCCCTCCATGGTCATGGTCACGCACCACGTCGAGGAGATCGCCCCCGGCTTCACCCACGTCCTGATGATCCGCCAGGGCAAGGTCGTCACCGCGGGCCCGATCGACCTCGAACTCACCTCCCGCAACCTGTCGATCTGCTTCGGCCTCCCCCTGGTCGTCGAGCGCAACGGCAACGACCGCTGGACCGCCCAGGGCCTTCCCCTGGGCTGAGGTACCGTCCGCGCACGCCGCCGTACGGCCGCGCAACGACCCGGCGAGGACCACGGACCGGCCACGCACCGCCCACGCACCGCCCACGCACCGCCCACGCACCGCCCACGCACCCTGTCCCGACCGCGCCCGCCCGACCTACCATGACCATGTGGACATCGACGCATGGGTGTGGTGGCTCATCGGCGCGGTCGGACTGGGCATCCCCCTCGTCCTGACCGCGATGCCGGAGTTCGGCATGTTCGCCGCCGGCGCGGTCGCGGCCGCCGTCACGGCGGCCCTCGGCGGGGGAGTGGTGGCCCAAGTCCTGGTCTTCGCGGCCGTGTCGGTCGCACTCATCGCCGTCGTACGGCCGATCGCCAACCGGCACCGCGACCAACGGCCCCAACACCGCAGCGGCATCGACGCGTTGAAGGGCCGCAGCGCCGTCGTCCTCGAACGCGTCGACGGCAGCGGCGGCCGCATCAAGCTCGCCGGCGAGATCTGGTCCGCGCGCACCCTCGACGCGGACACCAGCTTCGAACCCGGCCAGTCGGTGGACGTCGTGGAGATCGACGGGGCGACCGCCGTCGTCATGTGACAAGCAGCCTGCTCGCGGGCCCAGGGTCTGCGAGACTCCCTTCAACGGGGCAGCACAGACAGCCGGAAGGGCACGGGGAACCGCATGCAACCGATCATCATCGTCCTGATCATTCTGGTGGTTCTGGTCTTCATCGCACTGGTCAAGACGATCCAGGTGATCCCGCAGGCCAGCGCCGCCATCGTCGAGCGGTTCGGCCGCTACACCCGCACCCTCAACGCGGGCCTCAACATCGTCGTCCCGTTCATCGACTCGATCCGCAACCGGATCGACCTGCGCGAACAGGTCGTCCCCTTCCCGCCGCAGCCGGTGATCACCCAGGACAACCTGGTCGTCAACATCGACACCGTCATCTACTACCAGGTGACCGACGCCCGCGCCGCGACGTACGAAGTGGCCAGCTACATCCAGGCCATCGAACAGCTCACCGTCACCACCCTGCGCAACATCATCGGCGGCATGGACCTGGAGCGGACCCTCACCTCCCGCGAGGAGATCAACGCCGCCCTGCGCGGGGTCCTCGACGAGGCCACCGGCAAGTGGGGCATCCGCGTCAACCGCGTCGAGCTCAAGGCCATCGAGCCGCCGACCTCCATCCAGGACTCGATGGAGAAGCAGATGCGCGCCGACCGCGACAAGCGCGCCGCCATCCTCCAGGCCGAAGGCGTCCGGCAGTCCGAGATCCTGCGCGCCGAAGGCGAGAAGCAGTCCTCCATCCTCCGCGCCGAAGGCGAGGCCAAGGCCGCCGCCCTGCGCGCCGAGGGCGAGGCACAGGCCATCCGCACGGTCTTCGAATCCATCCACGCGGGTGACGCCGACCAGAAGCTCCTCGCCTACCAGTACCTCCAGATGCTCCCGAAGATCGCCGAAGGCGACGCCAACAAGCTCTGGATCGTGCCCAGCGAGATCGGAGACGCGCTCAAGGGCCTCTCGGGAGCGATGGGCAATTTCGGCCCGATGGGCGGCGGTTCCGGCTTCAACCCGCAGAACTCCGGCAAGGACGGCGCCGGCAAGGCCGACAAGGGCGGCGACGGCCGCCGCGAACAGCCCCCGATCGACTGAACGGCCCGTCCCCTCCGGCATGATCAGTGAGGCCCCTCGACCTTCATGGCGGGGAGGCGACTCACCCATGCAAAGGGGATGGCCCAGTCCATGTCCATGTCCATGTCCATGTTCTCGATGTCCGTCTGGGAATCACTCGCGGTCTTCGCCGCCGGCATCGGCGCCGGCACCATCAACACCATCGTCGGTTCCGGCACCCTGATCACCTTCCCGGTGCTGCTGGCCACCGGCCTGCCGCCGGTCACCGCCAACGTGTCCAACACCCTCGGCCTGGTGCCCGGTTCGATCAGCGGAGCCATCGGCTACCGCAAGGAGCTCCAGGGCCAGCGCGCCCGCATCCTGCGGCTCGGCGCCGTGTCCCTCGTCGGCGGGCTCGCCGGCGCCGTCCTGCTCCTCACCCTGCCGTCCGACTCGTTCCACACGATCGTCCCCGTCCTCATCGGACTGGCGCTCGTGCTCGTCGTCCTCCAGCCCCGCCTCGCCGCCGCCCTGCGCCGCCGCCAGGATGCCGCGGGACCGGACACCGGCCACCCCGACGGCGGCCCCGTCCTGCTCTGCGGCATGCTGCTCTCCAGCGCCTACGGAGGCTACTTCGGGGCCGCCCAGGGCGTGCTCTACGTCGGCCTGATGGGTCTGCTGCTCCGCGAGGACCTGCAACGGATCAACGCCGTGAAGAACGTCATCGCGGCCATGGTGAACGGCATCGCAGCCGTCCTCTTCCTCTTCGTCGCCAGCTTCGACTGGACGGCCGTCCTCCTCATCGCCGTCGGCTCCACCATCGGCGGCCAGATCGGCGCCAAGGTCGGCCGCCGCCTCTCGCCGACCGTGCTGCGCGGCGTCATCGTCACGGTCGGGATCCTCGCCATCGTCCAGCTGTTGGTCCGCTGAGCGACGTAGCAGAGATACGTCGCCCAGCGGGCCCTGCTACGCGGCAGACGGGGCAGATGCGGAAGAGGAGTGCTCCAGCCACTCCGGCAGGGCCTCCCGCCCCGCCACCCCCAGGGCCAGCAGCATCGCGTCCGCCGGCGACGGCACGAACGGCTTCCGGAGGAGCGGCATCCCCGCCTCCTCCGGAGTCCGGGCCGCCTTGCGGTGGTTGTCCTCGGCGCACGAGGCCACCGTGTTCAGCCAGGTGTCCCCACCGCCCTGCGCCCGCGGCAGCACGTGGTCCACGGTCGTCGCGCGCTTCCCGCAGTACGCGCACCGGTGCTGGTCCCGGACCAGCACCCCCCTCCGCGACCAGGGAGCATGTCTTCGGAAGGGCACCCGCACGTACCGGCAGAGTCTGATCACCCGGGGCATGGGAAGCTCCATGGTGGCGGCGCGCACGCGCAGCTCGGGATGCGACTGTTCGACCACGGCCTTGTCCTGGAGCACCAGAACCACAGCCCGGTTCAGCGTCACCGTCGACAGCGGCTCGAAGCTCGCATTCAGCACCAGCGTGTCCCGCATCTCGCCCACCTCCCGTGTGCAGGCCCGCGACCACCCTTGTGGCAGGGCCCGCGACCACTCTGGCCGCGGGCGCCACGCGGGACAACGCAATAAAAATGCCCGGTCCTGGTCACCTTTAGACCAGGACCGGGCAAACGCCCGGGGAACGATCAGCCCGCAGGTGCCTCGTACTCACCGATCAGCTGGGCGCGCCCGAGCGTGTGGAAGCGCAGATGGAACCCGACGGCGGCCGGAGAAGCGTCCGCATCGGGACCGAGCTTCTCCTGGTCCACCGCGTACACGGTGAAGACGTACCGGTGCCGCTCCCCGGCCGGCGGAGCAGCGCCGCCGAAGTCCCGGCTCCCGTAGTCGTTCCGTACGTGCACGGCCCCGGCCGGCAGTCCCTCGAACTTCCCGCTGCCCGCCCCGGCCGGCAGCTCGGTGACCGAGGCCGGCAGATCGAAGAGCACCCAGTGCCAGAACCCGCTGCCCGTGGGCGCGTCCGGGTCGAAGCACGTCACGGCGAAGCTCTTCGTCCCCTCCGGGAACCCCTCCCACCGCAGCTGCGGCGAGACGTTCCCGCCCTCGAGCACCTGGGCATCACCCAGATCGGCGCCCGCGGCGAGATCCGTACTGGTCACCGTGAAGGCCTGCACCTCGGGGTGGAAGTCGTGCGGAAGGGGCGCCCTGCTCTGCTCGGCCACTGCTGTACCTCCTGATCGGATACGCGTACGGGCCGAGCCTAGAACCAGTTGCGCTGCGAACCGACCGACGCGATCCACTGGTTGAGGTACGCCGCCCAGTCGGTGCCCTGGTACGACTGCAGCCCCACCTGGAAGCAGCGGTAGGTGTCGCTGCCCTCGCTGAACAGCCCCGGCTTCTTGTCCATCTCCAGGACGACGTCCATCTCCCGGCCGTCCGAGACGAAGGTGAGCTCGACCTGGTTCAGCCCCCGGTACTGCGACGGCGGCAGGAACTCGATCTCCTGGTAGAAGGGCAGCGTCTGCCGCGTCCCGCGGATGTGCCCGCGCTCCATGTCCGCACTGCGGAAGGTGAAGCCCAGCTGCCGGAACGCGTCGAGGATCGCCTGCTGCGCCGGCACCGGGTGCACGTTGATCGGGTCGAGGTCGCCCGCGTCGACCGCACGCGCGATCTCCAGCTCGGTGCTCACCCCGATGTTCATCCCGTGCAGGTGCTGGCCCCCGAAGTGGGTGATCGGCGTCTCCCAGGGGATCTCCAGGCCGAAGGGCACCACGTGCACCGCGCCGGCCTGCACCTGGAACGCACCGCCCAGACGCTGCTTGGTGAAGACGACGTCCTGCTTGTACTCCTGGTCACCGCCCTCGACCTCGACCCGCGCCTGCAGCCCGACGGACAGCCCCTCGATCTGCTGCTCCACGGATCCGCCCTGGATCCGGACCTCGCCCTGGACGATCCCGCCCGGCACGACGTTCGGCTCCGTGATGACCGTGTCCACCGAGGCACCACCGGCACCCAGGCTCGCGAACAGCTTCTTGAACCCCATGCTCTGACTCCCCTTGAAGGCTTGTGCGACTACCCCTTACCAACGCGGAACCTTAGGCCCCGGTTGCAGGCGTACGCGTTCCACTACGCTCGACCGGATGAGCGCGCGCCCTGACCGTACGCCCCTTCCCCGGTCCTTCTTCGACCGCCCGGTCCTCACCGTGGCCCCCGACCTCCTGGGCCGCACCCTGGTCCGCCGTACCCCCGAGGGTCCCATCGAACTGCGCATCACGGAGGTGGAGGCGTACGAGGGGGAGTCCGACCCGGGCTCCCACGCCTTCCGCGGCCGCACGGCCCGCAACGCATCGATGTTCGGTCCACCCGGACACGCGTACGTCTACTTCATCTACGGCATGTGGTTCAGCCTCAACCTGGTGTGCGGTCCCCCAGGACACGCGAGCGGCGTACTGCTGCGCGCGGGTGAGATCACCGTGGGCGCCGACCTGGCAGCCAAACGCCGACTTTCCGCCAGATACCCGAGAGAACTGGCCAAAGGCCCGGCCCGGCTGGCCACCGCCCTGGACGTGGACCGCTCCCTCGACGGCACCGACCTGTGCGGCGGCCCCGATTCCCCTCTGTCCGTCCTCACGGGCACCTCCACCTCACCCGACCTGGTGAGCAGCGGCCCGCGCACCGGAGTGAGCGGCGCCGGCGCCACCCATCCGTACCGCTTCTGGATCACCCACGACCCGACGGTGAGCCCCTACCGGGCCCACGCACCACGCCGGCGTTCAACTTGACTCGGCCCTACCGGACGCCTAACGTAGCCCGAGCCGCTTGAACGGGGCACTGCCATCGGCAGACCCCCGGAGCGGCCAAACCCACTACCTACGACTTACCCCTGGCGGGGTGCTCTTCGGCATGCCCGAATTCATCCGCCGGCCGCTCGATTATGAATGGCAAGGGATAAGCGCTAACGTAGCGGAGCGCCGAAAGGCACAGGCCCTCCAACGGCCACCGAATTCAAATCCAAACCGGAAACGGCGCGGAAATGATCTGGTAGAGTTGGAAACACGAACGAAAGCCCGGAGGAAAGCCCCAGCCAGTGTTGCTGAGGGTGAGTACGAAGGAAGCGTCCGTTCCTTGAGAACTCAACAGCGTGCCAAAAATCAACGCCAGAAGTTGATACCCCGTCCACTTCGGTGGATGAGGTTCCTTTGAAAAAGACCTGCAGGGCCCTGTTTCGGGGTGCTTGCAGGCAATTACACAGCGAGGACGCAGTGGACGGTCGGTCTTATTCCGACATGACTGTCCCGCTCTTTGTGTGTGTGCACCCGATTACGGGTAAACATTCATGGAGAGTTTGATCCTGGCTCAGGACGAACGCTGGCGGCGTGCTTAACACATGCAAGTCGAA